>DASTGE010000701.1:0-2477 GCA_035719405.1 Burkholderiaceae bacterium | reverse complement strand
CAAATCCAAGGTTCAAGAATTTTTCAGCGCTAGTGCCGGACGTCAGGAAATCAACGCAGAGCTCTTCTGCCTTAGTAGATCCACCGAGCTCTACGCCGACCTCAAGCGCGCCGTTGCGGGTTACATCCTTCGCGTGGTCGGAAGCAGCTGATGCAAGCCGAATCGCTCTGATGGAATTGACGCCCAACAGCTGCGCAACTGCGAGCAGCTTGCGGCGCATGGCCGCAATTCCTTTGGCGCCAGTTACCGAAAGCGTGCCAAGCGTCACCATCGGCATCGCATCACCGCGCAGGAAGCGTCGTCCATCCCCTTGCCGAAACGTCTGACCACATTGAAGGCGATCACCGGGGCTGGATCAAGGCCCAGACTCGGATAGTCATCTCGTCGGAAGCGGCCAGCTACTCCATCCGAAAACAAGATCACCACCTCCGTGGGCTGCAGAACGAACGAGACCGGTCGTGGCGTTCTTACCCTCTGGCCAAGCACGCCTTCTCCGAACTCGAATGTTCTTGTCACCGCACCGAACAGACGGCATCGCACATTACCTACGCCGGCTACCCATCCTTGGAGCGTCTTGGTATCAAGCCACGCCACCGCTGCGGCGGCACCTCGCGTGCCACGGGCGCTTTCATGCAGGACCGCAATGGCATCCTCAGGTGCTGGAGGCGTTACTTCCGGTAACCACCGGGACAGCGCGGTGATGAGCTGGACGCCAAGCCTATGTGCATCGGGGCCATGACCTAGAGCATCGATCACCGCAGCAAACAGGCCGTCGCCTTGCGCCCGCACTAGAACGACATCACCGGACAACGTCTCGCCGTCGCAAGGCCGTACGTAAGTGCCCGACTCGATTCTACCTTCCACGCGGCTTCACCCATTTCTTGGCCGTCACAATAGCCCCCGACCCTGGTTGGGATTCGATCTCGAGGGAGTCCATGATTCGCGCCGTGCCGGGTAAACCGAGCCCAAGCGTACCGCCAGTGGAGAAATGATCTTTGAGGGCTGCGTTGATATCGCCGAAGCCCGGACCCTGGTCGACAGCCTTGATCTCAACACCTCCACCTCGGCCCGTGGCATCTTCAAACCAGGTCACCAGTAAGTGACCCCGGCCGCCGCCGTATTTGAGGATGTTACGCCCCAGTTCAGAGGCGACGGTTGCTATCATGGCAACCTCCGCTGTCCCAAATGACGCTGCCAAACGCTTGTTGAACTGAACGTTCACTACGGCAGCGTGAAGATCGGCCTCAGCCTGAATGTCAAAGCGGCCGAGCGTCGTCCGGCTCGTATTCGGGCTCGGAGTCTGGTGGAGGTTCGGATTCGGGTTCGTCATCGCTAGCATTCAGCTCCAGCAATGCAAGCTCGAGGTCGAGCGAGGTGCGAAGCGATCCGGCCGTAATGCCAGCCGTGGCAAGATAGGCAACGACTCCAGGTCTCAGTCCTGCGATGACGCAGCGCAGCCCAAGCCATTCCATGGTGTGGACTACCCTTTGCAACTCCATAAACTCGTCGAGATCGATCATTTCGCATCCGGAAACCTCGAACACTACGCCGTCGGCGCTATGCCGCGCCTGCATTTCCGCCAGCACCTGAGCGGCGGCTGAAAGAGCACCCGTCTCCACCCCACCTTCCAAAGTAAAGATGAGCGTCCGGCCAATGCGGCTGATTACATAGCGCCCTTCTGCCACGCGGCCCTCCGCCTCCATTAAGGGCGTTTACCGATGCATTGCGTCGGCATGCGTCCTGGTAGTCGCCCTTCCGTCGCGTGCCGTCGGCTCTATAGTGGTGAGTGCGAGCTGCAATGCGTCGCGGAGCGTGGCCGTCGTGCGCACTTCTCCCACGTTTGCGCCAAGCTCGACCAGAGTCCGCGCCACGTTTGGCGAGATTCCAGAAATGATGCAGTCACAACCCATGAGCCGGGTCGCTTGCGTGATCCGAATAAAGTTATTTGCCACAGCGGTGTCGACGGTCACCACGCCGCTGATGTCCATGACGAAGACGCGCGCTCGGCTCTCAGCAATCCGCGACAGTGTCTTCTCCATGATGTCTTGAGTACGTTGCGAATCGACAATTCCAACTAGAGGCAGCAAGAGAACCCCCTCCCAAATCGCGGTGACCGGCGTGGACATCGCCAGCATTGCCTTGCCGCTCTCGACCACTCGTTTCTTGGCGAATTGGGCGATCTGATCGCTCGTTACATACGTGTCGAGCATCAATAGCTTCGAGAATGCGCGTGTCGCGGGCCGGATCTTATCCTTCGCAAGGCCACAATCCTGCAGCTCCTCCATAAAGAGAAGCTGGAAGCGCAGCATGGCCGCAAAATAGATGAGGTTTGGCATGTCACGTTGCGCGTGGATTTCCCCAATGTGGACGCGATAATCGACATACCGTTGATCGACAACGCCGCTGAAGAAGTCGGCCCAATAGACCTTCTGCAGCTTCTTCACACGCTCAACCGTGTCCTGACTGTTGAAGAAGAC
>DASTGE010000700.1:0-5996 GCA_035719405.1 Burkholderiaceae bacterium | reverse complement strand
AGGCTTTGAGCATTGCCCCACTTTCGAAGTACTCCTACATTCCTGCCCGCGAGCCCAACAGGACATGACCCACGTTGTCACCGAATCGTGCATCCGCTGCAAGTACACCGACTGTGTGGACGTGTGCCCGGTCGACTGCTTCCGCGAGGGCCCAAACTTCCTCGCGATCGATCCCGATGAATGCATCGACTGCGCGGTGTGCATCCCTGAATGTCCGGTAAATGCCATCCTTCCTGAAGAGGATGTGCCCGCCGACCAGCAGGCTTTCATCAAGCTCAACGCAGATCTGGCCAAGCAGTGGCCGAGCATCACCAAGCGCAAGCCTGCGCTGCCCGATGCCGACGAGTGGAAAGACCGCAAGGACAAGCTGTCCGAGCTGAGCCGCTGAAGAGCGTTTCCTCGAAAAAGCGAACAGTGCATGGCCGACACGCATCCAGCCGAGCCGATCGAGACCGACGCCATCATCGTCGGGGCCGGGCCCGTGGGGCTTTTCCAGATATTCGAGTTGGGGCTGCTGGAGATCAAGGCGCACATCATCGATTCGCTCCCCTACCCCGGCGGCCAGTGCATCGAGCTGTACCCTGACAAGCCGATCTACGACATTCCTGCCGTGCCCATGTGCACGGGCAAGGAACTCACCGACAACCTGCTCAAGCAGATCGAGCCCTTCGGCGCGCAGTTCCATCTGGGCCAGGAGGTGAGCCTGGTCCACAAGCGCGAGGACGGCCGCTTCGACGTCGAGACCTCGAAGGGCACGCGCTTCATCACCAAGACCGTCTTCATCGCCGGCGGCGTCGGCTCCTTCCAGCCACGCGCGCTCCGCATCGAGGGCCTCGACAAGTTCCTCGACACCCAGTTGTTCTATCGGGTGAAGAACCCGTCGCAGTTCGCGGGACGCAACATCGTGATCGTCGGCGGGGGTGATTCCGCGCTCGATTGGACGCTGAACTTCGCTCAGGAAGGCCCCAACCAGGCCGAGAGCGTGATCCTCGTGCACCGGCGCGACGGCTTTCGTGCTGCGCCGGCCAGCGTCGCCAAGATGCGAGAGCTTTGCGATTCGATGGCGATGCAGTTCGTCGTCGGGCAAGTGACGGGCTACGAGGAACGTGAAGGCCGGCTCGTGGTGGTGAAAGTGACGGGCGGCGATGCCGTGACGCGCGTCGTGCCCTGCGACATGTTGCTCGTGTTCTTCGGACTGAGCCCCAAGCTCGGCCCCATCGCGGAATGGGGCCTTGCGCTGGAGCGCAAGCAGATCGTCGTCGACACCGAGAAGTTCGAAACGAGCGTCCCGGGCATCTTTGCCGTCGGCGATGTGAACACCTATCCCGGCAAGAAGAAGTTGATCCTGTCGGGCTTTCACGAGGCCGCGCTGGCCGCGTTCGGCGCTTCGCCGTACATCTTCCCGGAAAAGCGCGTGCTGCTGCAGTACACGACCACCAGTCCAAAACTGCATAAGGTGCTGGGCGTGGAAACACCGACATTCGATTGACGCGGACGGAAGAGATCTGCGTGTCGCTGTGGAATGCTAGCGGCGCCTCGCGGGTACCCACTGGTCGAAATGCCCTCGCAGAATTCAGAAGAAGGTCGCAGTGATTCATCGCCTTCCTCAAAGAGATCAATATTAATTGACAGCGGCATTGCATCAATGCCAGCCACCAAGCCGCATGAATGAAACCAAATTCGATCGCCTCTCCGCGGTTGCCCGGGAACTCAGGTCCAAAGACACGCGAATCAATCTCTCGAACGCTCCATTCGTGTCCAGAGGATGGAACCGCCTGGGTGGTGAGGGTCCTCGGTCAAAGTAAACCCACCAGTTCTCCTCTCACAACAAACGAATCGTAGGTTATGAAGCGGTTATCCAGCACGAATGCCGAGTCGCTCGCGCAAGCGCCTCTCTCGACTGACGACGGTGACGTTCCCGAGGCGCAGAGACCGCGCCGAGACAGCCCCCCGCCCATATCACCCGACAACCCGGCTTCGATGGGGCACCGCCGGATCCCCATCTCGAGCCCGCGGGGAGCGGCGCGCTCGACATTGCCTTCCCACGCGGAACCCTCCTCCTCGTCGTCCGCACCGACACAGCCGAGTGAAGCATCTCAGGGAACTCGCAGGGCGGACAGGTCAAGCATGGTGCAAGCGCGCCTGGACGGCTTGCCCGCGGAACTCCAAGACGACATCGCACGCGCGGTGCCCCGCAGCGACGTGTTCCAGACGTTCCGGGATCTGCATTCCCTGAAGGCAACATGCACCACACTTCGGGATGTGATCAGTACCGATCCGCAGCTCGGCTATGCCGATCTCCGGCAGAGAATTGACCACGCCAATCAGATCGTTCAGGAAACTCCTGACGAGCAGGTGACGCGGAGTATGAACGGCCTCGCCCGAATCCTGCCGCTTCTGTCACCACGCCACCGCGAGCGCCTCGTCCATCTTGCCTCCACCATGCGCGATGGCAGTGCAATGGGTCAGCTGTCGAGACAGATTGCCTACCTTGATCGTGGACAGCGAAACCGCCTTGTCAAGGCGGCAATAGCGATCGTCGGACAGTCCGGCTGGGCGGATGCCCTTGCCGGACTTGGAGAAGCGATGACCCAGCTGGACGAAAAGCAGCGGAAAGGCTTGATTGCACACGTCATCGGGATCGACAACGACGATAGAGCCAAAGCTACTGGAATCGGTCATCTTGCAAGAGGATTTGCCTCTTTCGAGCCTGAAGACCGGCGGCGGCTCGTTGAAACAGCGGTCATCATCGACGACCAACTGTGCAGGGCTTACGCAATCTCCAGAATTGCGGATCAAATGGCTCATCTGAATGCGACAGAACGCACGCTCTCCGTTGAATGCACCTTTCAAATGGATGATGTGGATGCCCGGGCGTGCGCGCTTTCGGCGCTTGCGAACGCCATGGATCATCTGGACGCCGCACAGCATGAGCAGATTTTCGAAGGAATCACAAACATCGCTAACGAGTGGGCGGCGGCTGGGGCGTTGAAGGCGCTATGCCGAAGATTGGCCCATTTGAACGGCTCTCAGCGCCAGACCATTCTTGATCGTGTGATTGCCATGGGGGACGAGGGAAATCAAGGAGAAGCACTGTCGGGAGTTGACATGGCTGCATTGGACTCCCCACAGCGTGACCGTGTCATTGCGGCCGTTGAACGGATGGCCGACGCAGAGGCCAGGAGCGGGGCGCTTGCAGGGCTGATCGGCGAAGCGAAACATCTGAGCCTGGCGCAGCGCGAGCGCCTGGTGGCGGCCTCGATCGCACTGGATGATTTTTCGCGATCCGATGTGCTTGGATTCGTGCCCATAGCTCATCTCTCGGCGCCCCAGGTCGATCGTCTGATTGCGGCCGCCGCCGAAATCAATCATGAGGAAGGCAGGGGCAAAGCATTGTCCAACCTCGCTTCGCAGACTCCTGATTTAAGCAGCGCCCAGGTCGACCTGCTCCTTGAAGCCATCTCTCATATTTCCAATGAGAATCAAAAGGCTGACGCCCTAGGTTCAATGGTGAAACACGGTGTTCACCTGAACCAGACGCAAGTCGATCGGATCTTCGCAATTACCAACGAATTCCAATTCCAGAGAGCGAGGATTGAAGTCATGAGCAATTTTCTCGCAAGGGAGCGACCCGTTCCCGGCGCTTGAGCTGGAGATCTTGGAACTCAGATCTCAGAGATAAGCGTCTTCACACTGGTCATCCACTCTGCGCAGCCTACTCGAAGGCGGGCAGCCGAATTTCGGTCAGCTTCCAGTGCGCAAACCCGTTGCGCTCCAGCACGATCGCAATGCGCTCGTCCTCAGGACGACCAGGCCTGAGAGCGTAGGCAATGTACTTGTCGACTCCCTTGCGCTCAGACTGCCACTGCATCTTCTCCTCATGGCGCGCAGCGGGGCTTGAGGGGGCGCCCTCAGGCTGGCGCTTGGGCATCATCTTCCCCTGCTGCATGGCCTGCATGACTGTTTCAGGCCTGACGAAGGCGTCGACCATCTTGTCGACCAAGGGCAGGCCGAGCATGGCACCCAGCGCAGCCCCGGCCTTGGCAAACTCGTTGTTCTGCTGACGGTCGGAGCCGAGCTTCCGGGTAAGCGCCGTGGACAGCTGCGCCTTCATGCTCTCACGCAGCCTCGGATAGTCGACGTGGTCGTTGAACGAGTCGGCATCGCCTGATCGTGCCGCTTCGCGCATCTGATGGATGGCCACGAGTGGCGACCAGTACCAGTAAGCGGCGACGGTAACAAGAACGGCGACGATGCCGAGTTTGAGCGCTTTGGATCTCACGTAGTTCTTCTCCAGTTCGGACCGCGGTTGGCTTGTCGCTGTGTGCTACCGCCCAGGCGGCGGCAACGGACCTTGCCTTCCGCACTTTAACGAAGCACACAGCTGTGGGCCGAGCGACCAATTGAGCAGGGCAGCAGGATAAAGGATGGATGCAGCGTCAAGCACGGGTGCCGCGTCAGCGCTGAGGGAAGTCACCACGAACTTGGCTGCCTCCTCCCTTGCCATCCTCGATTTTGACGCCGCGGCGTCCTCCATATCGAACAGTAACCGCCAGCAGATCTCCGCGGCGCCCATCGGATATATCGCCGCAAAGAGGTGCGGTGTGGACACAGAGGATTTGCAACGACGCCACGGGGACAAAAGACGCGGTTTTGTGTTCTGCATCGCGTCGAACACTGCATTGGGGTATTCAGGCTCGTCGACGCGTTCCCCCTAATTGACCAGACTTGACCCGCCATTCGGTTTCGCGGAGCCTCGCGGGCGCGTCGCATCGAACCACCGAATTCGGCGAAGAGTCATTCAAGGAGGATTCCCATGTCATCGACCCCAGGAAGCCGGGCCGCGCACGGCCTCGCCCTCGGCGCCCTCGTCGGCGCCATGCTCGGCCCGCAGGTGGCTGCCGCGGGCGGCCCCAGCGCCGCCACCGCCGTCGCACAGGCCACGCCCACTGACCGGCTCGTCATCAAGTACCGCGACCGTGCGGCCGGCGTTACCGCCGCGCAGCGCAGCCTGCTGCACCGCGCAGCGGAGGATGCCGCCCTGCGCCGCGGCGTGCAGCTCACGCATCTGCGCATCGGCGTGTTCGGGACGCATGTGATGCGGCTTGACCGCGCGCTCGCGCATGCCGACGTGCAGACCCTCGCCCGCGACATCATGGCAAGCGACCCCGAGGTGGAGTACGCCGAGCCGGACCGTGTCCTCCATCCGCAGTTCACGCCCAACGACACGCAGTACGGCCAACAGTGGCACTACTTCGAGGCAACGGCCGGCATCAACCTGCCAGCGGCCTGGGACAAGTCCACGGGCTCGGGGGTGGTCGTGGCCGTACTCGACACCGGCTACCGCCCGCACGCCGATCTGGCCGCCAACGTGCTGCCCGGCTACGACATGATCACCGACACCTTCACCGCCAACGACGGCACGGCGCGCGACGACGACGCCCGCGACCCGGGCGACTATGTCTCGGCCGGCGCCTGCGACGGCGTGCTGCTTCCGGTGGAGGACGTGAAGAGCAGCTGGCACGGCACGCATGTGGCCGGCACGATCGCCGCCGTGTCCAACAATGCGAGCGGAGTGGCCGGCGTGGCGTTCAACGCAAAGGTCCTGCCCGTGCGCGTGCTGGGGCGCTGCGGCGGCTACATGTCCGACATCGCAGCCGGCATCGTGTGGGCTTCCGGCGGCACGGTGTCCGGCCTGCCCGCCAATCCCAACGCCGCGCGCGTGATCAACATGTCGCTCGGCGGTGGCGGGGCCTGCGACACTACGACGCAGAACGCCATCGACTCGGCGGTGAGCCGCGGCGCGGTGGTGGTGGTGGCGGCCGGCAACTCGAGCTACGACGCGGCGAACTTTTCGCCCGCCAGTTGCGCCGGGGTGGTCACCGTCGCGGCCGTCAACCGCAGGGGCGGCTTGGCGTACTACTCGAACTACGGCGCCAATGTCGCCGTGGCGGCCCCGGGCGGCGAGAAGCTTTTGGCCGACGCCGACGGCGTTC
>DASTGE010000699.1:0-5530 GCA_035719405.1 Burkholderiaceae bacterium | reverse complement strand
GGTTCACCGAGGACGGCCGCGAGGTGTACGACTGGACCGCGCTGCTTCGCTTGAAGGAGGATGCCGCGCGCCGGCTCCGCTACGACTGGTATCTGCACGTCGATGCCGACGAGATTCGCTACTCGCCGTGGCCGGGTGTGTCGTTGTGCGAAGGATTGGACCGGGTCGATTCCGCGGGCTACAACCTCGTCAACTTCAAGCTCTTCAACTTTCGCCTCACGGCTGACACTGTCATCGGCAACGACTTCGAAGCGTCGATGACGGCCTATTCGGCGACGGAGCGATTCAATCAGCGGCAGGTCAAAGCCTGGAAGGCCAGCGACGCGGTGGACATTGCATCGCTCGGAGGCCATCACGTGCGCGTGCCCGATGCGCGGGTGTTCCCCACCCGATTCATCCACAAGCACTATCCGGTGCGCAGCCTGGAGCACGGCCGCCGGAAGATCATGGCCGAGCGCAAGGCGCGTTTCAGTCAGGCCGAGCGCCGTCGCGGCTGGCATGTGCAGTACGACAGCCTCGAGCAGGTCGATGCGAAGGATGTGTTCTGGGATGCGGCGCAATTGCAGGTCTTCGACCACGCGCGCGAATGCCAATTGCTGCTGGCGGAGTCCAATGCCGTGCTGATGCAGCTGCTGTCGGATGTGAGTTCAGGGATGCCGCGCCTTGGGGCCGGAACTTTCGTTGCGCAATGGCTGGAGCGGATGCGTCGTGGTGGCGTCGAAGATGCGCACGCGCAGCGCCTGGTGATCGTCGCCGACCGGCTGTCGCAGGCGCTCGCACAGCAGGACTTGCCGCCGGTGGCGGCGGATCCGATGGACGCGGACTGGATCCGGCGCATCGTTTCGTCACTGGCCTGCATGCGATTCCTCGACGGGGAGCCGCTGCTGCAGGGCAGGCTGCCAATGTTGAGGATTGGCTGAAGACGAGGTACGAAAGTCTTTCGTAGTGCTCCCTTTCTCACCTTGCGGAGAGGTTTCCCCCCTCTCCCCTACGGCGGAGGAACCAATGCAGCCGTGCGGACACGCTTGCGCCCCGGAACCCTCGCTGCGCGGCACTTCCACCTCTCCCGCTCGACGAGGGTTGCGGGATCACGTATCGCACCTGGAAGTCTCCACGTATCACCTTGCCCTACGAGGGCATGCTCATTGCCGTGCCGCCCGAGCATTGGCCCAGCGCAGCAGGGCAGACAGAGCAGTCGCTGGCCGAAACGCTGCTGCGCCTGGCACGTCGCATCTTGCCCAAGCAGGTGGCCACAAGCAAACGCGGACCCAAGATCAACAAGGCAAAGGGCTACGTGGACGCCAGCATTGCGAGCCACTGAAGCACGCGCTGTCCGGCTCTTGGCCACGCCGCATCATGGATGAGCACCGCACGGTCTACAAGCCGGACAAGGATGCGCTACTCATCGCCGGAGCTTCGCTACCACTACTGACCCAAGCGCTCCAAGCGAGATAGCAAGTCCCGCTCAAGCCCCCCGCTCACTCCAGCCAGATCGCCTGCACCGCCGCAAACCTTCGCCGCGTCGCCGCGAGGTACAGATTGGTGAACCGCTCGCCGAGATACCCCGGATACCGGAACGGCTGGTACCGCACTCCCTCCTGCTCCGGCAGGCTGCCGATCTCGGCATAAACCTGGTCGAGCACCCTGAAAAGCCGCTCCGCGTAGTCGCGGAACACGTCATTGCGAGCCACGAGCATGTTGCCGTAGTGAAAGCGCGTCTCCACGTCCAGCATCCCCGTCACCGCCCCGAACTCGTCCCGACAGGCCCTCGCGAACGCGTTCCACACATCGTCGCCATGCGACTCACGATACGACTGCCCGATTGATGGATGCTGCAGCACCGGCAGGGGCACGATCGCCTCGTAGTGCTCCAGCAGTTCCTCCAATCGCTTCTGCTGATGCGGACCACCCAGGAAGTCCAGCACGGGTGCAGACAACGGTGTACGCACGACAGCCTGGCTCTGGTGACCGGGCAGCGGAATCGGGGAGAAGGCGAACAGGCGCCGGTAGTGGCACAAGCCGATGTAGTCGTCGCAGCAGTGCTTCCACAGCCAGTAGGTGGCGGTCAACTCGCAGAAATCTCGATTGAGGCTGCTGATGTTGTCGCCGCTGCCGTCATGCAGGCTGACCTGCTCGTCACGAAAGCCGCCGAGGCCGATGGGCTTCAGCCATGGGGCAACCGGCATCTGTGCCGGCTTGTGGGTCGCAATATAGATGGCCATGGATCGTCCTCGCCGTCCTCGTTTTCAGGAATGTCAGGCCGCGGCTTCCTCGTGGGACAGCAGCACGTCGCACACGTGCAGCGCCGCCGCGACGACCTGGTCCATGTTGTAGTAGCGGTACTGCGCCAGCCGGCCGATGAACAGGGTAGAGGCCTCGGCGTCGGCCAGTGCCTCGTAGCGCTTGTACAGAACCTCGTTCTCGGGAGCGGGCACCGGGTAGTAGGGGTCGCCGTCGTCGCAGGGATACTCGCGCACGATTGACGTACCCGCATGCCACTGACCGCTGAGGTGCTTGAACTCGGTGACGCGCGTGTAGTCGTGCTCGTTGGGATGATTCACCGTGCCCACCGGCTGCAGCTGTGCGGTCTGCGGCAGATGCTCATGCTCGAAGCGCAGCGAACGGTACGGCAGGCGGCCCAGCGCATGATCGAAGTACTCATCGATCGGGCCGGTGTAGATGGTGCGACCTCGCCCGATCTCATGACGCGCCGACCTGAAGTCGACCCCGGTGCGCACCTCGATGTTCGGGTGGTCCAGCATGCGCTCGAACATCAGGGTGTAGCCATCGGAAGGCATGGCCTGGAACCGGTCGGTGAAATAGCGGTCATCGTCGCCGGTGCGAGTGGGAATGCGCGCGGCCACGCCTGCCGACAGCTCGCTCAGGTCCCGGCCCCATTGCTTGCGGGTATAGCCGCGAAAAATCTTCTCGCACAGGTCGGCGCCCACCGAGTTCAGCACCACGTCCTCGCTGGTGCGGATCACCTCGCGCGGCTGCCGCACCCGCTCCAGGAATGCAGCGACGCCCTCCTCGTCCAATCGAAGCCCGTAGAGGCGGTTGATGGTGGTGCGGTTGATGGGAACGGGCACCAGCTGGCCGTCCACCGATGCGAGCACCCGATGTTCGTACGGACGCCAGCCCGTGAAGCGCGACAGGAACTGCACGACCTTGTCGCTGTTTGTGTGGAAAATGTGCGGGCCGTACTCGTGGATCAACACCCCATGCGCATCGAGCCGGTCGAAGGCATTGCCGCCGACGTGCGATCGCTTGTCGATCACCAGCACGCGGCGGCCCGCATCGGCCAGCCGCCGGGCGCATGTGGCTCCGGCAAAGCCGGCTCCGACGATCAGATGATCCATCGTGATTCCCTCCGCGCCTGCAAGGCGCTTGATTCATGTGCTCGATTCAAGTCAGTCTTCATTGGCTGCCGCTGCCACGCCGGGACCCAGTGACCACAACAGCGCGGTCGACTGCTGCGCGTCCATCACGGCATTGATGTGAGTCACCAGCAGTCCGTGGTAGTCGTTCTCGGCCGAGATGACGTCGAACAGCGAACGCCGCCCCAGCTGCTGCCATTGCTTCAGCGTTGCCTGGCGCACGGCCCCGCTGCCTTCCAACGCCTCCACACTGAGGCGTGCACGTTCGAATGCAGCATCAGCTTGTTCGCGTGTGGCCATCACTTGGTTGAGCCGCGCCCGCAATGCCTCGTCCCGCTGTGCGCGCAGCGCCTCGGTGCGTTGCTCGGATGCGCGGATCGCGGGCTTGGCCGTGGGGTCGAGCAGCGGCACGCTGAGCTGCATACCACCGCTCCAGGCCCATCGCGAGCCGCCGCCCGCGATCTGCGAACTTCCCACGCTCCAGCTCAATTGCGGTCGGTGCTCCGCGCGCTGCACCTCGACGAGGTTCTCCTGCGCCTCGAGCTGCGCGGCCAGCTGAAGAATGACACCGGCGTGCGAGGCATCGTCGAGCAGACGTTCCAGCGCGGGCGGCTCGCGCAGTAGCGCATGCAGCGGCGCCTGTGGCAGCGGGTCGGTGCCCACGAAATGACGCAGGCGTATCTCGACCTGCCGCTGTTGCGATTGCGCCTGACTCTGCGCCAGAGTCACCTGACGCAGGGTATTGCGCACCTGCAGCAGCTCGCTCGCGCGACCGCGGTCGGCCGCGACGATCTGCTCGAGCCCGCCGATCAGGCACGACATGCGCGCCGCCTGCCGGCCATAAGCCTCGGCCTGCAACCCGAAGCGCTCGCGTTCCAGCGCCAGCGACACCGTCTGCAGCGCGACCTGCTCGCGTGCCTCGCGGTCCCCTTGCCTCGCGGCCTGCAGCAGGCGCTCCCGCCCCCGAGTCAACGCCGCGTTGCGGCCGGCATCCCATAGCGGCGCGCCCAACTGGACATTGGCCTGTGCCTGCTGCGCATTCACGTGGACGTCGCCCTGATGCTGACCCAAAGCGGCGGCACCAAGCCCAAGCGTCGCGCTTGGAAGGCGTTCCGCCCGGGCTTCATCCAGATCGCTTTCGGCGGCCTCGACCAACAGCCGCGACGCACCCAGCGCCTGGCTGCGCTCATACGCGCGCTGCAGCAGCAGCCGCAGCAGGCTGCGCGCCTCGCGCACGGAGTCCGCATCCGCAGGCGCCGGCAGAAGCGCTTGCGTCATGTCCTCGTTCATGCAGAACCCGTCCGCGGGATGTGAAGGGCCTGCGAGGGCCGGCGCACATGCCACGAGTGCAGCGAGGGCGCACAAGGCCGCCCTCGCCCATCTGCAAAGGCTCCTCATGGCGACGGCGCCGGCATTGCTCATGGTCGCGCGCCTCAGCGTTCCCGGAACGCCTCGCGTGAACGCAACAGCGGCCGCAACAGGAAACTCAGCACCGAGCGTTCACCCGTGCGTATGTCGACGGTGCCCGTCATGCCCGGAATCACGGTCAGCTGCTGCCCGTCGTGCCGCATCACCGAATCGTCGGTACGTACCAGCACCCGGTAGTAGCTTGCATCGGTGGCAGCAGGACGATCGGCATCGCCGAGCACATCGGGGCTGATGTGATCGACGCGACCATGAAGGCTGCCGTACAACCCCGGGTCGTAAGCGCTCAAGCGCAATTCGGCCTTCTGGCCCGGGCGCAGGAAGCCGACGTCCGACGGCTTGACGCGCGCTTCCACCAGCAGCTGCGCGGCGCTCGGCACCACCTCCATCACCGTCGCACCGGGGCCGACGACGCCGCCGACCGTGCTCACCCGGATGCTCTTGACCACGCCATCGACGGGTGAGGCGAGCACGGTTCGGCGCAGCGTGTCCGCCCGGCCTTGCTGCTGCTGCAACAGCTGTGCCAGATCCGCCCGCTGCCGCAAGAGCTCGGTACTCGCGTCCTGGCGGAACCTGTTCAGGCGCTCCTGGCCCTGCAGCCGCTGCTCGTTGAGCTGCCGCTGCAGACGCATCACCTCCACCTCCGAGAGCAAGCCCTGCCCGGCCATGTCCTCGGCCACGTGCAGCTCGCGCTCGATCAGCACGACGCTGCGCTGGTTCGCCGCCAG
>DASTGE010000698.1:0-2580 GCA_035719405.1 Burkholderiaceae bacterium | reverse complement strand
CAGACAAACAAGATCTACATCGATCAGGATGGGTCGCATGTCGAGTCCCTGAGCGTCCAGCAAACGGCCACGTCGGCGAACAACCTGGTGGGCTCGGTCGCGTCGCCGATGGTCGTTGGAGGCCGGTGGTCTTCCATCACGATCGACCAAACCAATAACGGCACGGCGAGCAACTCCATCAACGGTGCGGTGCATGCCAGCCGCACCGCCGGCGCAAACGCCTCGCTTGCGCTCACTCAAACCGGCGGCGGCAACGCGATGACCTTGAGCGTAGGCACGGCCAACGCGCCACTGGCCGACCCCAGCATCGTCCTGCAGCAAATTGGAAACGGCAACTCCGCCACGTACACGTTGACCGGCAGCACGAGCACCTCGGTGAGCGAGACGACCACCGGCGATGACAACGCGGTGACGGTCAATTCGTCCGGATCGGGCTATGCAAACACGACGGCCATCACGGGCAACTCCAACCAGCTGTCGTTGACACGCAGCGGCGGTGCCTACACGGACAACGTCACGATCGCCGGCGACTCGAACACCGTGAGTATTTCGGCGGAATCCACTGGCACCAACACGGCGACCGTGAATATCAGTGGCGCCCAGGCTGCCAACTTCAACAGCGTGACTGCCACGCAGTCTGGCAGCAACTCGTCGCTTGCCGCCTCCATCGACGGCAGTAACAACCAGGTCAACGTCACGCAGACGATGGTCGACAACGGCAGCGTGAATGTGAACTTCGTGGGCAATGGCAACACGCTGACCGCAACGCAGACGGCGGCCAACACGAGCGCGACTGTCAGTGCAAGCGGCAACTCCAACACATTCACCCTTGCCCAAGCGGGCGCTCGCGCGCTGGCCAACATCAGCGTCAGCGGCAACTCGCTGAACGTGAACGTCACTCAAAATGCGGCCGATTCAACCTACCGTTTGACCGGGGCACTCCAGACAGGGACGGCCGTCAACGTGACTCAGAACTGAGCTTGGCCGGGGCGCAAGGTGATGTAAGAGCGACGTCGGCGAGGACGTTGCCTGCCGAACCTTCTGCCCGGCCCGCACGGTGCAGCGCATCCATTGCATCGCGGCGTCAGAACGTCACGCCCCTCGAACGCGCCGCCGGCGGCGCGTCTCCCACAGTGGCTTGCGACTTTTGAGCTGGCGTTCGATGCCGTTGTTCAGCGTGTCGCGCAGTGCCAGCACCTCGTCCAGATGGCCATAGCTGCACGGGAAGCGCAGGTCGAGCCAGAGCCACAGCGAGCACAGGCGCAGCCCCTGTTCCATGCGATCGAGGCGGCTGTGCTCGTCCACGTCCTGCACGAAAGACGGTGGCCCCGCCTGGCCGGTCCTGGCATGCTGCTCGGCCCACGACAGGAAGTGCTCCAGCTGGCCAATCGCATCCGCATTGACCGGCGCCTGCGCGTAGATGAAGCGGTCGCGCAGGTCCAACGCCGAGGCCCGGTGATCCAAGTGACCGGCGATCTGCAGAATCGGATCCAGTGCCGCAACCTCGAAATGCTCGTTGTCGAGCTCCAGTTGCTTCATGAACACGCCCAGCGTGTTCGCGAGATCCGTCTGGCCCAACTGAGCGGCGATCGTCTCCACATGCCACCAATTCGGCGCTACGCGCGCCTTGAAGTCGGCGGGCGCCTTGGGCTGGCGCGCCAGCAAGGCGCGCATCACGCGCAGCCCGTCGAGGTCGCCTTCCCGGAGCATGCCGACAAAGCCCTCTTCGTGAATACCGAAGCGCCCGGCGCGGCCGGCGATCTGGTGCAACTCGCTCACACTCAAGTCGCGTTCGGCCTCGCCGTCGAACTTGGTCATGGTGGAGAACAGCACTCGCCGGATCGGCAGGTTGAGCCCCATGCCGATCGCGTCGGTGGCCACCAGCACGTGCGAGTCGCCACCGGAAAAGCGTTCCGCCTCGCGCCGGCGCACCTCGGGCGGCAGGGCGCCGTAGACGACGCTGACCTTGTGGCCCTTCTCGGTGATGCGGTCGCGCAGGCTCAGCACCTCGCGCCGGCTGAACGCCACCACCGCATCGCCCTTGCGCAGCGACGCCAACGAGACCGGCGCCTTAAGCAGCATCACATGCTGCTTGCGCTCGAAGTGACGCACGTCGCAGCGCTCGCCGCATACCTCGAGCAGGCGCTGGATCGCCTCCACCGCGTAGGCCGAGCAGATGAGGATCAGCTCCTGCGCCGGCACGCCGAGAATGGCCTGCGTCCAGGCCCAGCCGCGGTCCGCGTCGAACAGCATCTGTGCCTCGTCGATCACCGCCATGTGCACCGGCTCGCGCGTGTTCACCATCTCCACCGTGCTGCTGACCACGCGTGCGCCCGGCACGGGCACATGTTCCTCGCCCGTAAGCAGCGTGCAGGCAATGTCGCGTGCCTGCAGCCGATCGCGGCCTTCGAGGGCCAGCAGGCGCAGCGGCGCGAGGTAGACGCCGGAGTCTGCCTTTGCTAGGCGCTCGAAGGCCGCATGCGTCTTGCCGCTGTTCGGCGGCCCCACGTACAACGTGACCTCACGTTTCAGCCGCCGAGCCAGGCCGAAGCTGTCGGGGTAGCCGCGGAACGCGAGCTC
>DASTGE010000697.1:0-8728 GCA_035719405.1 Burkholderiaceae bacterium | reverse complement strand
CGGGTTTGCCGTCCTGACGGCCTGCGTTGCCGTCGGAAAAGCCGGTCGCATCGGGACCTCCCGCGGCGCCAAGGCCAGCTCCAGTCGAACCGGCTTGCCGGCGAGTTCGCTCAGCACGGACTCGATGCGAGGCGCGTACTGAGCGCGGATCCAGTCCAGCTTGAACCGATTGGGGACACGCACAGACACCACTGCCGTTTCGGCGGTGGCATGGTCGTTCACGTCGGCGGCCGGAAGCGGCCGGATCCACGTGTTGAATTGCTGTTCGGGCAACTCGGCGGCCAAGCGTTCGCAGCCGCGTTGCCAGAGATCTGCCGTCATTGTGGAAAAGTTGTTCTGGGGCGGCCGGATTGTACGTGTCGCGTCACCCCGCCAGCCGCGGTTATCCACAGTTCGAGGACGGAGGTCAAGACCTGCCGAAGGCGACGATTCACCGTGCAACTCGTTGACCGATAAGGGGCTTTTTGCTGTAATAGTCGGTTTCCCGAACGCGCGCCTTAGTCTCGACGCGCGCCGGGCGCAACCCCTTGATCCAACGGTCCATACAAGGACCGCTCACTCTCATGAAGCGCACATACCAAGCCTCGAAAGTCCGCCGCGCACGCACTCACGGTTTTCTCGTTCGGATGAAGACGCGCGGCGGTCGCGCTGTCATCAATGCGCGGCGTGCCAAGGGCCGCAAGCGGCTGTCCGTCTGAAGCTGCAAGGGCGACCTGGCGTCTTCCGGCTCATGCCGAAGCCGCTTGAGCCGCTGTTGCACGCCAGCGATTTCGAGCGCGTGCTGAAGACGCCAACCCGTGCCCGCAGCGAGCACTTCGCCCTGCATCAGGTCTTTGCAAGGCCGCTGCACGCGCAGTGGCCTTCACGCCCTCCCGCGAGCCCGATACGTGTCATTGCGGCACTGCATCCCGAGTTGTCAACAGATGCCGCACCGCAGACGAACGTGCCTGTGGATGACTTTCGGCATGTCCTGCCGGAACGGGGAACCTGCTGGCTCGGTATGGTCGTCCCAAAGCGGCACGCAAGGCGCTCGGTCACGCGTTCGCTAATCAAACGACAGGTGCGTGTCGCCCTTGCACGACGCCTCGCGGAGCTGCCCTCCGGGATGTGGGTCGTGCGTCTTCGCTCTCCGTTCGACAGGCAGCAGTTTCGAAGTGCCGCCGGGTTGGCATTGAAGCAGGCTGTTCGACACGAGCTCGATGAGATGCTCGATCGCACCTGCCGACCTTCCAGCCCTCGTCAGTGCGTTGGTACGGAGCGACCTGTCGCCTCATGACTCCGCTTTCACGTTGGCCACAAATTGCGCTCATCCGTCTGGTGCGTGCCTACCGCCTGCTGTTGAGCCCCTGGCTCGGCAGCGCCTGCCGCTTCGAGCCGACCTGCTCCAGCTACGCCCTTCAAGCTCTGGAGCGGCATGGAGCGATTGCTGGCAGCGCGCTCACGCTTGCCCGGCTCGCGCGCTGCCATCCCTGGTGCCCGGGTGGCTGTGACCCCGTGCCTGACGCGCCGCCACGCCTGTTCACGCGCCTGGTTCGCCGCGCAGGCGTCGATCCTCATCGTCCCTGATCCGATCTCGCCATGACCGATATACGCCGCACCGTGCTGTGGGTGGTATTCATGACCTCCCTGTTCTTCCTTTGGGACGGCTGGCAAAGGCACAACGGCCGGCCTTCACTTTTCAGCCCGGCCCCTCGAACTGCGACCGCGCCTGCGAATGGTGTTCCCGCGTCGAGTCCGTCCGCCCTTCCCACACCGGGCACGATCACGGCGGCCGCGCCGCCCTCGTCCAGCGCGTCAGCTCCTGGATCGGCAGCGGTCGCCGAAGTCGTCACAGCGACGACCGACACGCTGAAGGCCACGCTTGACTCTCGCGGCGGCGACCTCGTGCGCGTCGAGTTGCTCAAGCAGAGCGACTCGGACGACCGCTCTCGCAATGTGGTGCTCTTCGATCGCGGGCCGCAACGTTTCTACGTGGCGCAGACCGGCCTTGTCGGCGGGGCCGCCACTCCATTGCCAAACCACCTGACCGTGATGACCGTCAAACCAGGCGAGCGCACGCTCAAGCCTGGCGCGAACGACCTGCAGGTGGTGTTCGAGTCGCCCGAGTCGGGCGGCGTGAAGCTGGTAAAGACCTACACCTTCCGCCGCAACGACTACACCGTGGACGTGAAGCACGAGGTCATCAACGCCGGCAACCTGCCGGTGGCGCCACAGCTTTACCTGCAGTTGGTCAGAGATGGCAATCCTCTGCCCAACCAGTCGTCCTTCTACAGCACCTTTACCGGTCCTGCGGTCTATAACGAGTCGAGCAAATTCAAGAAGATCGACTTCAAGGACATCGAGAAGGGCAAGGTCGACATCGAGAAGAACGCGGACAACGGCTATGTGGCGATGGTGCAGCACTACTTCGCGACGGCGTGGCTGCTCCCGGTCAAGCAGCCACGCGAGTTCTTCGTGCGCAAGCTCGACACCAACCTCTACGCAGTGGGAATGCTCGTGCCGCTCGGCACGGTGGCACCCGGCACCACCAAGACCGAAGACACAAATCTCTTCGTGGGTCCGCAGGAAGAGAAGAAGCTCGCGGCCCTCGCGCCTGGACTGGAGCTCGTCAAGGACTACGGCATGCTGGCCATCATTGCCAAGCCGATGTTCTGGCTGCTCGACCAGTTGCACGCCCTGATCGGCAACTGGGGCTGGGCCATCGTCGCGCTGGTCGTCGTCTTGAAGATCGCGTTCTACTGGCTCAACGCAAGCGCCTACCGATCGATGGCAAAGATGAAGGCCATCAATCCGAAGGTGCAGGAACTGCGTGAGCGCTACAAGGACAAGCCTCAGCAGATGCAGCAGGAGATGATGCGCATTTATCGCGAGGAGAAGGTCAATCCGATCGGCGGCTGCCTGCCAATCTTTCTACAGATGCCGTTCTTCATCGCCCTGTATTGGGTGCTGCTGTCCAGCGTCGAGATGCGCCACGCACCTTGGATCGGCTGGATCACAGACCTTTCGGTGAAGGACCCGTTCTTCATCCTGCCGCTGGTGATGACTGCCTCCACGCTTTTCCAGACCTGGCTCAACCCCACGCCGCCGGACCCTGTCCAGGCGAAAATGATGTGGATCATGCCGCTGGCCTTCTCGGTCATGTTCTTCTTCTTCCCGGCCGGACTCGTGCTGTACTGGGTGACGAACAATGTCCTGTCGATCGCCCAGCAGTGGCTGATCAACAAGCAGTTGGGGGTGAAGTAGGTCCCTCTTCCTTTGAGGTAGATACCTCGGGGGGTAAAGGGCCGTCACATCGACAAGCGCCGATGCTCCCACGCCAGTACGACCCCATCGTCGCGATCGCCACAGCGCCCGGCCGGGGCGCCGTTGGCATCGTGCGCGCCTCGGGCCGCGATCTCTCGCCCCTGATCCAATCCATCTGCGGCGGGCCACTCACGCCGCGTCACGCGAGCTATCTGCAGTTTCGCGATGCCGAAGGCCTGGCGATCGACCAGGGCCTCGCGATCCATTTCCCAGCGCCTCATTCGTACACCGGCGAGGATGTGTTGGAGTTGCAGGCGCACGGCGGTCCGGTCGTGCTGCAACTGCTGCTCGCGCGATGCATGGAGGCAGGGCGTGCCATGGGAATTCGCCTGGCCGAGCCAGGCGAATTCACACAACGCGCCTTCCTCAACGACAAGCTCGACCTTGCGCAAGCCGAAGCCGTGAGCGATCTCATCGACGCGAGCACGGAAGCCGCGGCGCGCTCTGCGGGTCGCAGCCTGAGTGGCGCTTTCTCGCGGCAGGTCGAAGCGCTTCGGCAGGAGCTCGTCGAGTTGCGCATGCTTGTCGAAGCGACGCTCGATTTTCCCGAAGAGGAAATCGACTTCCTCGAGCAGGCGGATGCCCGAGGTAGGCTTGACCGGCTCGCCGCAACCTTGGCTGCCGTGCTAGCCCGCGCTCACCAGGGCGCCTTGCTCCGCGAGGGCATCAAGGTTGTGCTCGCGGGGCAACCCAACGTCGGCAAGAGTTCCTTGCTCAATGCGCTCGCTGGCGCGGAACTCGCGATCGTCACGCCCATTCCCGGAACGACGCGCGACAAGGTCAGCGAGACGATCCAGATCGAAGGCGTGCCGCTGCACGTGATCGATACCGCCGGCCTGCGCGGCGACGACGAGGCGCACGACGAGGTCGAGCGCATTGGGATCGCACGCAGCTGGAGCGAGATCCTTCAGGCCGATGCAGTCGTCTTTCTGCATGATCTGACCCGACGAGGCGAGCCTGCCTACGAAATGGCCGAGGAGCGAATCGGGGATCGGCTGACCGCCCAAGCCGGCATCAATGAGTCACGAGTGCTGCATGTGTTCAACAAGGCCGACGCGATGCCGCAGCTGCAGAGCCTGCCTGGCCTGAAACTTTCGGCTCGAACCGGCGAAGGTCTCGATGCATTGCGCCGCGCACTGCTCGAGCGCGCCGGCTGGCATGCATCCCCCGAAGGTCTCTTCATCGCCCGCGCGCGTCACCTCGATGCGTTGAGGCGTACACAGGAGCACCTGGCACTCGCTCAGGCGCAGGCTGAGGCCAGGGACCCGGCGCTCGATCTGCTCGCCGAGGAGCTGCGGCTTGCCCATAACGCCCTTGGCGAAATCACCGGCGCGTTTAGCGCTGACGATCTACTGGGCGAAATCTTTAGCCGCTTTTGCATTGGGAAATGACAGCAATTGCAGCGTGGGTCCGAAGAGATCCCGTGGTGCCCCGCTGTAGTTCGCATGGTTGAGCAGGCGGATCGCATTGCGTCACTCGCAAGGCTACTCTGCCGCCTCGAGCGCCCGACGGTTCTTTCCGCTGCCCTGCGGGCAGTGGGCATTGCCGCGCCGAGGTTTGCGCATGCGGAGCCGGAGGGCTGCGGCCGCCGATTGGCAAGCGGAGTTTTCCGTGAAAGTCTTTCCGTTGACCGCGTTACACAGAATCCGTTCGAAGGCAGCAGCGCCCAAGCAGGGCGCCAGAGAGGGCATCAAAGCCCCTCAAAGCTCACCAACGTGAACAGCGACAGGCCCGCTTCGCGCAGCTTTTCGGACCCGTGCAGCTCGGGCAGGTCGACGATTGCAGCGCCCTCGATCACCTGGGCGCCCAGACGTTCGAGCAGCCGCTTGCCGGCCATCATCGTGCCCCCCGTTGCGATGAGGTCGTCGATCAGCACCACGCGAGAACCAGGCTTGACCGCGTCGGTATGCATTTCGACGGTCGCAGAGCCGTATTCCAGCTCGTAGCTCTCGGCCACGGTGGTGAACGGCAGCTTGCCCTTCTTGCGGATCGGCACGAACCCGACGTTGAGCTCGTATGCAACGACCGCGCCGATGATGAAACCTCGGGCGTCCAGCCCCGCGATGGCATCCGAACGGACGTCGAAGTAGCGGTGCACGAACTGGTCGATGAGCACCCGGAACACCTTGGGGCTTTGCAGCAACGGAGTGATGTCGCGGAACTGCACACCCGGAGAGGGCCAGTCGGGTACGGCGCAGATGTGGCGCCGGATGTATTCGGCGGGATCGAGGATGGCGTCGGTCACGGGCGCGGGCCTTCAAAAAGGGTTGTCGCGGGCTGCTGAAAGCGCAGACAGACAATTGTCTGCGCCGGCGTCGCCGCTATCCGTGGAGCAGCCTCTCTTCGGCCAGCGCCAGGGGCTCGGGCAGGCCGGACAGCACCAGGGTATCGCCAGCCGCCAGCTTCAATCCTTCGTCGGCCGGGACCACCTGCCCTGTCGCCCGGCGAAGCGACACCACGTTGACACCCACGGCCTGCAGCGCAAGTTCCCCCAAGCGGCGACCGAGGCTCGACGCGTCTCCGGGCAGGCTCACCGTCAGCAATCGCTCCTGGTTCAACTCCTCCACCGTGTCGTCGTCGGCACCGTGGAAGTAGCCGCGCAGGAGCCCGTAGCGCTTGTCGCGCGCGTCGCGTGCGATGCGGATCACGCGACGCATGGGTACGCCGACCAGCGCCAAGGCGTGGCTGGCAAGCATCAGCGAGCCCTCGATCGCCTCTGGCACGACCTCCGTGGCACCGGCCGCGCGCAGCTGTTCCAGGTCAGTGTCGTCGATGGTGCGCACGATCACGGGCACGGTCGGGGCATGCTCGCGGACGTGCTGCAGGATCTTGAGCGCCGAGGCTGTGTCAGGGTAGCTGATGACGACGGCAGTGGCACGGGCGAGGCCGGCGGCCATCAGACTTTGCAGCCGTGCCGCATCGCCGAACACCACGTTCTGGCCAGCGGCCGCAGCTTGTCGCACCCGATCCGGATCGAGGTCGAGCGCCATATACGGGATATGCTCCGACGCCAGCAGGCGCGCCAGGTTCTGGCCGCTGCGGCCATAGCCGCAAATGATGACGTGCCCCTCGGTCAGGATTGCCTTCTTCGCGATCGTCGTCAGGGCGACGGACTGCATCAGCCAGTCACTGGCAGACAAGCGCATCACGATCCGGTTGCTCCACATCACGATGAAGGGCGTGGCAAGCATTGAAAGCACCATGCTGGCCAGCACGGGACTCACCCACCGGGGATCGATCAAAGAGTGCTGCGCTCCGAGCGTCAGCAGCACGAAACCGAACTCGCCGGCCTGGGCGAGGTACAAGCCGGTGCGCAGGGCAACGCCGGGTTGTGCCCCGTGCAAACGCGCCAGGCCGGCCACGAGCACGAACTTCGCGAACACCGGCAGTGTGGTCAGCATCAACACCAGCATCCAATGCTCCAGCAGCGGCCGGGCGTCGAGCTTCATGCCGATCGTGATGAAGAAGAGCCCGAGCAGGACGTCGTGGAAGGGCCGTATGTCGGTCTCCACCTGGTGCTTGTATTCGGTCTCGGCGATAAGCATGCCGGCCAGGAATGCGCCGAGCGCCAGCGAGAGCCCTGCCTCCTCGGTAAGCCAGGCGAGGCCCAGTGTCATGAACAACAGGTTGAGCACGAACAGCTCTTCGCTCTTGCGTCGTGCGACCTGCGTGAGCCACCAGCGCACGATCCGCTGTCCGCCCAGGAGCAAGAGCGCGAGCAGTGCCGAAGCCTTCAGCACCGCCAGCAGCAGCGACCTCGCCAGCTCCGGCCCGCCGGACTGCAGGGCCGGAATGAGTACGAGCAGCGGCACCACCGCCAGGTCCTGGAACAGCAGCACGCCCATCACGCGCCGGCCATGCTCACTTTCCAGCTCCAGCCGCTCCGCCATGAGCTTCACGACGATCGCCGTGCTCGACATCGCAATCGCGCCACCCAGGACGACCGCGCCCTGCCAATTAAGATCCCACGGGCGCCCGAGCAAGCCGAACACGAACATGAGCATCAGGTTGCCGAGCACTGCGCCGACGATCGTGAGCAAGACTTGCGACAAGCCCAGCCCGAAGACCATGCGGCGCATGCTGTACAGCTTCGGCAGGTTGAATTCCAGCCCGATCACGAACATGAGAAAGACCACGCCGAACTCGGCAAGGTAGCGCACTCCCTCCGAGTCGCCGGCCCAGGCCATCGCGTTCGGGCCGATCAGCACGCCCACCGCGAGGTAGCCCAGCATTGGCGGCAGCTTCAACGAACGGCACACCACGACGCCGATCACGCCGGCGACGAGGAAAAGCAGCACGAGTTCGAGGGTCGAGGGCATCGGCGTTGGAAGTACGGGCTCAAGCGACAGCGCCGCCCAACAGGGCCTGTCGTGGCCCATCTAGAATGCTCGATCGTAGTCGAGCCAACGCCCCTTGAACCCCAGCACATCCGTCGATTCCGCACGCGCACGCGAGTTGGCCGCGCGCACCTTCGAAATCGAGGCCCAGGCGCTTCTCGGCCTGAAGACCCGCATCGGCGACGATTTCGCCCGGTGCGTCGAAGCCATGCTCGTGTGCAGGGGGCGCGTGGTCGTGATGGGCATGGGCAAGAGCGGCCATGTCGGCCGCAAAATCGCCGCCACGCTTGCCTCCACCGGCACGCCCGCGCTCTTCGTCCATCCGGGCGAAGCCAGCCATGGCGACCTGGGAATGGTGATGCCGGCCGATGTCGTGCTCGCGATCTCCAATTCAGGTGAAAGCGAGGAGCTGAACGTCATCCTGCCGGTCTTGAAGCGCCTCGGCGTGGTGCTGGTGGCAATGACCGGCCGCCCGAACTCGACGCTCGCGCAGCACGCCGACATCGTGCTGTCCAGCGCCGTCGACCAGGAGGCATGCCCGCTCAACCTGGCCCCGACCGCAAGCACCACCGCCCAGATGGCGCTTGGCGATGCGCTCGCCGTCGCGCTGCTCGACGCGCGGGGCTTCCGAGAGGTGGATTTCGCGCGCTCGCATCCGGGAGGTGCCCTGGGACGCAAGCTGCTGACGCATGTCGGCGACCTGATGCGGCGCGGTGACGCCCTGCCGGTGGTCGCGCCCGACACCCCGTTCACCGACATGATGCATGTCATGACGCGCAAGGGGCTCGGTGCGGCGGCGGTGGTCGACGAAGATCGGCGTGTGCTCGGTGTGTTCACTGACGGTGACCTTCGCAGGCTGATCGAAAGCGGCGAAGACTTGCGTCAGTTGACCGCATGCGAAGTGATGCATCGGCAGCCCAAGGTCGTCCGTGCCGATGCCCTTGCAGCCGAGGCTGCGGAACGGATGGAAGAGCATCGCATCACGCTGCTGCTGGTCGTCGACGACCAGCAGCAGCTCATCGGAGCACTGAGCATCAACGACCTGATGCGTGCCAAGGTGATCTGAGAACACCGTGAGCGATTTCGTC
>DASTGE010000696.1:0-5456 GCA_035719405.1 Burkholderiaceae bacterium | reverse complement strand
AGTCACCGCCAGCCCACATCTCTCCAACCTCGCCGATTGCGCACGGACGCAGGTTTTCGTCGAGGACGTAAACAGTCGTGTTTGGCACTGGTGCCCCAATCGTCACTGCGTCGTCGCCACAATGGTATTGGCCAAGGGTGTTGACGATGGTGACCTCGGTGGGGCCGCAGCCGATGTAGAAACGGCATTTTGCCGCCCACTTTTCGGCCAAGGGCTGCGGGCAGGGCTCTCCGGCGACAGCCACAGCCTCCATCGTTGGGCAGTCCTCCGGGTTGAGGCGCGCCAGGATTGAAGGTGTCGCGATGAGAACGTTGACCTGAGCCGCGCAAGCCGCGAAATCGCTTCCCCGCACGACAAGCGTCCCGCCATTGGCGAGGCACGCGAGGATTTCCCAGGAAGCCATGTCGAAAGCAATGTTCAACACATTTCCAACCCGCGTGCCGGCTCGAATGCCTAGATCGCCGGGGCTGCAGAGCAGAAGATTGCACACGTTGGCGTGCGTTACCTCGACACCATTCGGAACGCCTGTCGTTCCGGAAGTGAAAAGAACAAAGCAGCGGTCGCTGCGATCGCCACATACGGCCGGTGCCGACGCACGATCTTGCGCGAGTTGCTCGAGGTCAACTTGCATCAAATTGGCGCGTGCGAGGTCGGCGGCAAGGCCATCGACATGATCGCGTGTTGTCAGGACTGTCCTGATTCTTGCACCGTCGATCACCTGCTGCAGCATTGTATGAGGCACGATTGCGGCATCTTTTGGAACATATGCGGCTCCGAGGCGCAGAACAGCCAGAATTCCAACGACCAGATGAATTCCGCGACGCATGAATAAACCGACCGCGTCCCCCTGACGCACTCCATCTGCCGCAAGACGCGCCGCCAGCGATGAAGCGAGCCTGTCCAGGTCGGCGTAGGAAATCGAGTGGTCAAGATGTTCCACCGCTACGGCTTGCGGTTGCAGCGCGATTTGCGTGTCGATGGCGTGATGAATGCACTGAAATGGAATTTCGGCCTCAGGACCCCATCCGAAGGCGTGGAACCTGGAATCGAGTGTCGATTGGGCTGTGGCCGAGGGGAGGAGGTTTACGGTGTTCATTTCGATGACCTTTGAGTCAGGTATATGTGGACTGTCTGTTGCTTGACAAATCGCGATGTGGAGATGTTAGGGAGGCGCCTGGTGGCGCATTTGCGAAGTTATGACTTCGCATTGATCAATCCATGACTTCGTGCTGGGGTGAGAAAAAGTTCGCATCGCGGGTGCTCCAGCGACCAACCAAATGGACGTCTGCGCTGAAGTCACCACTGGCCCGGCCGGGGCGTTACAAGAACATCTGTGTCGAATTTCACAGAAGGGGCTAAGCGAGGCTAAGCGAGAGCGTCCTTGAGGTGAAGCGATGGGCAGCGCGGCCCGTAAACCGAAGCTTGGGATTCAGGAGCCACGGATCTTCTGGGGAAGTGTGACTTTTGGCACAGAGTGGCCTGCGGAGGCATCGATCGACTCATTTCGGAAAACGATGGCTAACCGGATTTTTGCCTGCCTGTTAGCCTTTTCCCGGCTGGCTCCCCTTTCTGTTGCTGAATCTGAGACGACGCCAGTGACAGCAGGTGCAACGCACTCTCGTGTGCGTTGAAACGACGAGGGGGCTGGCCGCCCAAAGGCGCGGAGCGTGGTCGATATCGCGGGGGAATGGCCGAGGGGTCGGCTTCGTTCTTCCCTTGGGGCGGGATACGCCGACTACGTCACGGCGGTTTCATGGGCGCCAGTCCTGTCGACGTCGTCGCCCGCCATTCGACTCAGTTCACGCAGAGACAACAAAGGTGCGCATCATGTCGTTGTCCTCATGCTGCACGATATGACAGTGATGCACATAGCGCTGAGGAGCACGGACGCCCGGCGGGAGGTCGAACCGCGCGCGGAGCCTCGTGCAGGTGCCAGGATGCACCTGCGCCGTGCCCTTGAAGCCGCGCTCATTCGCTGACGGCGGCTCCATCGGCCCGGTCGCATAGGGGTCGCATAGGGCGGAGGTCGATGCTGCCGGGAACGCCACGCGCGCCCGCGTAGCGCGCCACACAAGCCTCGGCATCGAACGGAGTGCGGCCGATCACCTGGGAAGTCGTCAAGTGAAGATGGATCGGATGCGTGTCAGCGGTCAGGTTGAGGTACACCCAATCCTCGCTGCCCACACCCCGGATTTCGGTGGGCGGGTCGTCGAAGCGTGCCGACCCGCCGAAACCCTGCTTGCTGGCCGCAAGCTTCCGCACGCCAGCGTCGCAGCGGCTGCAAGGCTGCATTGAGCGAAACGCCGTCGATCGATATCGGCTCATGCCGTGCTCTCTGCCGCTGGATCTGAGGGTAAAGATAGGGCGGGGTGAGCCTCAGCCGTTCGATGGGGATCAATCGGAGGGGTCAACGCTGGTCAACCCCTTGCGTCTGCGGGGTGGCGATTTAAATGTGCATCAGAGCGCGTCCGCATCCTTGTGTAATATGGATGCCGTCACGTCCCATTTGCTGATCACGTTGTTCATCACGCCATAGAAGGCGACCAGGTCCTTCTGCATGCACAGCGTCGGGGCGACGCCTTCTAGCAGCGCCTTGAAGGCGACGGGCAGATCTTCTTCTGCCTTGATGCTGTCGAGTACCGTCTTCTGCGCCGGGTCGATCGCGGCCTCCACGTTTAACGGAACTGCGTCCCCGACGTCCCTCAGCGCCAGGACAAAGGCTTCCAACTGCCAGCGTTGGATTCCTGCATCGCGAAGGGCGTACATCAGGCGCAACGGGGCCTCGGCGCGAACGACCTCCGCCACATCGTCGCCGCGGTAAAAGCCCCCTGCAAAGAGCTGCTGCGCCAATGGCTCGATATCGAGCGCCGCTTTCCTGACATCGTTCATGGCTTCGATCCTTTCCGGGACGACGCATCCTTCAGCGCCTTGGCATACAGCTCACGACCGAATGATTGTTCCAGTTCCCGCAGCAGAAATTCCCGGTCGCGATCGGACAATGCCGGCGCGTCTTGTATCACCCGCACCAGCGCGGCTGCGGTTTGCACAGAGCGATTCGCCTCGTCAGCCGCCTCGGCGAGGCGGCCATGAATCAGGCACATGCCTGCGCTGTGCATCGCCTGCTGTCCTGCGGGTCTTCCGCTGCCTTCCTTGGGCTGTTCACCCTGCGGAAAGCTTTCGACCTGCCGGGTCAACGGCGCCAGCGCGCTGTTGACGCCCTCGGCGGTTGCCGGCAGCCGCGCAAGTTCTTCGAGGCGGCGGGTCAGTTCCTCGCGGCTGTCGTCACGCAACGCCGAGTAGCGCTGCGTCGCTTCAACGACGTAGCCCGCGTTCATCACGCGGCTGTGCGCCACCGCGTCATCGAACACAGGGGGAAAAGGGCTGGCCTGCATTGCTGTTCCCATCACCATTGCGATCACCATGCCCGCCATGCCGCTCATTTGAATGACTCATTGTTCCGAGAATGTATGGCCGATGCCGTTGGCCAGATCCTTGGAGAAGTATTCCTGCGGCCACTTGCTGCCGAAGTCCTGGATTTCGGATTGCCTGACCCATGCGATCTTGCCAGTCCATGGGTCGCTCACCAGGTACTTCCTGTTCGCGCCTTCGCCACGTACGTCACTGATCATCATGAAGTGTCCCGCGTTGCCGTTTTTATCGCAGATACGCAGCTCGTCGCGCTTCATTCCATGCACGGTGTCGGGCTGCCATCGGGCTGCCCCAGTACACCCTCGAGGCCCCTGTCGGTGCGTGTGCGGCTGTCGGCCACGCCGCGTACCAGCTCTTCGCGCATGGCGGGCGTCAAGCGCTCGGCGGCGCGCGCGCTCTCCTTCGACATCGACAGCGTCTTGTCGTAGGTGCCGATCGCGCGGTTTGCGGTGTGGCTCTCGAGCGCGTGGTCGAGCAGATGGGCTTCCTTCGACAGCTCGCAGCTGG
Organism: Burkholderiaceae bacterium; assembly: GCA_035719405.1. Taxonomy (GTDB): domain Bacteria; phylum Pseudomonadota; class Gammaproteobacteria; order Burkholderiales; family Burkholderiaceae_C; genus CAMLIZ01. The sequence goes on along the minus strand of DASTGE010000696.1, from coordinate 1,520 downwards.
AGAGGGTGGCGAGGTGATCGACGATTCTCTTGCGCTTCACACTTTGCGCTTCACGCTTTGCGCTTCGCGCGGCTCGACAAGACTTCGCGTGCCCCAAAATCAGTGCAAGGATATCCACTCCAATAATGCCGTGACCAACGTGCGTTGAGGAGAGTGTCTTGTCAGATAGCGGAAGAAGTACGAGGATGGGTGGCAGTGAATCGCGGGCTTCGTCCAGTGCAGGAACGGGCCAGAGCCAATCCGCACGAGCGAGCACAGGTGGCGCATCGGCATCCAATACCGCGCGATCGCATCCATCACTCGTACCGACAGGCGGATTGGCCTCGCGTCAATCTGCGCAGCACACAACGGGCGCTTCGGCGCCGTCGACATCCAGCGGGGGCGCTGGGTTGATCCCGAATTGGAGTCGGGGGCAAATGGGGGCGCAGCCTTCAAACCTTTCCGGCGTGGCTTCGCCCTACGACGCGAGTGGCTCCCGGGGAGGTACGACATATCCGGTCAGCATGGAGCCATACGCGCCGGCGCCCTCGTCGTTCGTTCCGTCCCAGCCCACCGTCGACGCAGCCAATTCATACCTCATCGGGGACTTCCCTGGTATGTTGCACGACCCGTCCCAGACTGGCCCAGGCGCGCCATTCGGCGACGCATCCCGTTGGGCACCTGCACCGCCGATGTTGTCAGTTCCTCCGTCAGAAGGTGCGCTGAATCCGTACTGGCAGAGTGGCGCTGCAGGGTCGTCGAACTCTTCATCGTTGCATCGCACAGTCCCCCAGGGAATCAGCGATTCCAGGAGATTGGCACCCATACCGCCGCCACTGTCAGGTAGCGCGCCGAGCGGAAGCGCGGCGAATCCCTTTGGGCCGGCTGGTGTCGCACGTTCGTCGTATTCAAGGTTCCAAATGAGTGCCGCCGATCCATCGAGCGGCGGCGCCGCGAGGCCTGCTTCTCAAGTATGGGACTTCGGTAGCAGCCAGCCCGGCGGCAGTACCTCGAGCCAATCCTTGCAGGGCAGCGCTGCGGAGCCGTCACAGCACCCAAGCGGCGCGGGTACTGCCTCGCGATCGCGCGGGCGTTCAGCGCGTGACACGCGGCGGCCACCGCGGCCACCGCGGCAGCCCTCGACATCTGCATCACAGGTCGGGTTGCCGTCAGGGATGCATGTTGCGGCTGGCAGTCAAATGGAACAGGCGGCGGTATCGGGATCGTTGGCAGCCGGTTTGCATTCTGGCGAGTCAAGTGGAGGCGCCGAAGCTGGAGGAGCAACGGTCTCCCAGACTGACTCACAGAAATTTGAAAATGATGTTCTTCCAAAGATGTTAAGCGGCGAAATAATGTCCCTTCGTCAGGCGTCCGTTGCGCTTGGCAGATCGCCATCCTATTTGTCTGATGGGGGCCGTCGCAAAGAACCGCCAATTTCAATAAATGAACGAAAGTTCCAAAAGGATCACCCTCTGTTCGCCGGAATGACCGAAGAGGGTTTGGGGAAGTTGCAAGAATTTATTGACGGCATCCATCGGCAA
>DASTGE010000695.1:0-4108 GCA_035719405.1 Burkholderiaceae bacterium | reverse complement strand
CGCTACGCACCCGAGCGGGCCGCCCTCGGGCGCGCTGGCGGCGTTGCTCCTCCTAGCGGGCATTGAGCCCGCGTCGTCGTCGCGCCTTGCCAGCACACCCGATGCCGGCCCGCTCGGGCGCGTTCAACTGCCGTTTCTAGGTTCAATTGGCATCAATGTCGGACGATCGGTAATTGGTCATTGTGTTTGAGAGTCATGGTGTTCCGGCGGACGTGGTGACGGACGAAGCAGGCCCCGGCACGGTCGACGGGCAGGTGAACGGCAGCGTGGGCCATCAAGATCCACGGTGGCCCGAGTACAGCCACGTAAAAGGTAGCCGTCTGGACTCAGTGATAACCCTGGGGCGTCCGCGGACTGTAAGTTGAACGATTGCGGGTTCGGTCCCCGCACCCGAGGGTAGATGTCCCCTAATGTCCGGGATTGCTGTCCGCTCCCCGCTCAATGCGAGCGCGGAAGATCGAAGTCCCAGGGCACGCCTCGCGGCATCAGCGGCGAGGCGTGCCCACCTTACCTCAGCCCTTGCAAGTCCGCCCCGGGGAGTGACGAGCCGCTCAAGACCCTGCATGTGTCGCCACCGCGACATTCACCGCGAGCCAGATCATAGAATCGAACGATCGTTCTTTTTTTGAGCGCGGGCGATAGTGCCCGTATTCCAATCGCCAGCCTCACAGGGGTCCTCAATGAGTGCGAGCTACGAAGTGCGCGGCAGTGTCGCGGTCATCACGCTGAACAATCCGCCGGTCAATGGCTTGGGGTACGAGACGCGCAAAGGCATTACCGATGGGATCGAGCGGGCTGAGAGCGACGGCAACGTGATCGCCGTCGTCATCACGGGCAGCGGTAAGGCCTTCTCGGGCGGCGCCGACATCCGCGAGTTCGGGACGCCCCAGGCCGTGGCGGAGCCGAACCTGCTGTCGGTGATCCGGGTGATCGAGAACTGCAGCAAGCCGATGGTCGCCGCGATCAATGGTGTCGCGATGGGCGGGGGGTTGGAGTTGTCACTGGGTTGCCACTACCGACTTGCGGCAGCGGGCATCCAGGTCGGGTTGCCGGAAGTGAAGATCGGCCTCATCCCTGGGGCCGGCGGCACGCAGCGGCTGCCGCGCGCCTTGGGGCTGGAGACCGCACTCAACATCATCGTCAGTGGCGAGCCGGTGAAGGTCGAGCTGATTGCCTCGCTGCCGGGGCAGAAGCTCATCGACAAGGTGATCGATGGCGATGTGGTGGAGGCGGCCGTCGCGTTCGCGCGCGAAGTCGCCGACAGGCGTCCAATGCCCAAGGTGCGCGAGCTGAACGTCGCGCATCCCAATCCCGAGGGCTATTTGCAGTTCACCCGCAATACCGTCGGTGCAATGAGCCGCAACTTCCCCGCGCCGCTCAAATGCATCGATGCCGTCGCGGCCTCGCTCACGAAGAAGTTCGAAGACGGCATGGCCTGCGAGCGGGAACTGTTCGTCAATCTCATGATGACACCCGAGTGCAAGGCGCTTCGGCATGCCTTCTTCGGCGAGCGGGCGGCCAGCAAGATTCCCGACGTGCCAGAGGACACGCCGACGCGTCCGATCAACAAGGTCGCGATGATCGGCGCCGGAACGATGGGCGGCGGCATTGCGATGAACTTCCTCAACGCGGGCATCCCGGTGACGATCGTCGAGATGAAGCAGGAGGGGCTCGATCGCGGCATCGCGACAATCCGGAAGAACTACGAGGCGCAAATCAAGAAGGGCAAGCTCAAGGCCGACAAGTACGAGCAGCGCATGAGTTTGTTGACGCCTACGCTCACTTACGACGCGATCAAGGATGCCGACCTCGTCATCGAAGCGGTGTTCGAAGACATGGGCGTCAAGGAGCAGGTGTTCAGGATGATCGACGAAGTGGCCCGGCCCGGCGCGATTCTCGCCACCAACACCTCGACGCTGGACGTGAACCGGATCGCTTCGTTCACGCGCCGCCCTCAGGACGTGGTCGGCATGCACTTCTTCAGCCCCGCGAACGTGATGAAGCTGCTGGAGGTTGTGCGCGGCGAAAAGACCGCGAAAGATGTACTCGCCACGGTGATGCAGCTTGCGAAGAAGATCAAGAAGACGGCCGTTGTTTCCGGCGTGTGCGACGGCTTCATCGGCAACCGGATGATCGAGCAATATTCGCGGCAGGCGGGCTTTCTGCTGGAGGAAGGCTGTACGCCGCAGCAGGTCGACAAGGCAATTGAGAAGTTCGGCTTCGCGATGGGGCCGTTCCGCATGGGAGACCTTGCAGGCAACGACATCGGCTGGGCCATCCGCAAGCGGCGCTATGTGGAGAAGCCCAGCCTGCGTTACAGCAAGACGGCGGACCTGTTGTGCGAGATGGGCCGCTTCGGGCAGAAGACCGGCGCGGGCTGGTACGACTATCAACCCGGCAAACGCGACGCCATCCCGTCGCCGGCGGTCGACGAGATGATCGGGAAGTATCGGCAGGAGATTGGCGTCACTCCGCGCACGATCAGCGACGAGGAAATTGTCGAGCGGCTGGTGTTCTCGCTCGTCAACGAGGGCGCGAAGATCCTGGAGGAAGGCATCGCGAGCAAGGCGAGCGACATCGACATGGTGTACCTCACCGGGTATGGCTTCCCGCTCCATCGCGGCGGGCCGATGTGCTACGCGGATCAGCTCGGGCTCTTCAATGTCGTGCAGGCGCTGAAGCGCTTCCAGAAGAACCCGCATGACGATGCGAGTTTCTGGGAGCCGGCGCCGCTTTTGAAGAAGCTCGTCGCCGAAGGCAAGACTCTGACCTGACACACCCGCACATCGAGGAATCGCCATGACCCAAGCCGTGATCGTCTCCACCGCCCGCACCCCGCTTTGCAAGAGTTGGAAGGGCGCCTTCAACATGACCCATGGCGCCACGCTCGGCGGGCATGTCGTGCGTGCGGCCGTCGAGCGTGCGGGCATCGAGCCCGCCCAGGTCGACGACGTGCTGATGGGATGCGCCACGCCGGAAGGCGCGACCGGCTCCAACATCGCGCGCCAGATCGCCTTGCGCGCCGGGCTGCCCGTCACCACCAGTGGCGTCACCATCAACCGCTTCTGCTCCAGCGGGCTGCAGACGATTGCCATCGCCGCGCAGCGCATCATTGCAGGCGAAGGCGACGTGTATGTGGCTGGTGGCGTCGAGAGCATCTCCTGCGTGCAGAACGAGGCGAACACGCACATGCTGATGGAGGGCTGGCTGCAGCAGAACAAGCCGGAGATCTACTGGCCGATGCTGCAGACGGCCGAGCAGGTCGCCAGGCGCTACAAGATCAGCCGTGAGCGCATGGACCAGTACGGCGCGGCGAGTCAGCAGAAGGCATGTGCCGCTCAGGAGGCAGGGCGCTTCAACGAGGAGATGGTGCCGATCACCGTGACGGCCGGTGTCGCCGATCCGACCGTGGGGTTGCGGACGAAGGAAGTGACCGTGACCGCCGATGAAGGCCTTCGACCGGGGACCACCTACGAGGCTGTGGCCGGGATTCGTCCTGCCTTGCCTGGCGGTGTGATTGCGGCGGGCAATGCGAGTCAGTTCTCCGACGGGGCAGGCGCCTGTGTCGTGGTGAGCGAGCAGTATGCGCAGGCGAACAATCTTGCGCCCCTCGGCCGCTTCCTCGGCTTCGCCGTCGCCGGCTGCGAGCCCGATGAAATGGGCATCGGGCCGGTGTTTGCGGTGCCGAAGGTGCTCAAGCGTCTGGGATTGAAGGTCGACGACATCGACCTGTGGGAGTTGAACGAGGCCTTCGCGGTGCAGGTGCTGTACTGCGCGGACACGCTCGGCATTCCCATGGACCGGCTGAACGTGAACGGCGGCGCCATCGCTGTCGGCCACCCGTATGGCGTGAGCGGCCAGCGGCTGACGGGTCATGCGCTGGTCGAGGGCAGGCGTCGTGGTGCAAAGCGGGTCGTGGTCACGATGTGCATCGGCGGCGGCATGGGCGCGGCCGGGGTGTTCGAGGTGCTTTGAACCTAGAAACGGCAGTTGACCGCTTCCCGCCGCTGGCAACCTCGCATGAACTCACGCAATTTCCCCCACGACCACTGTTCCCGCTTGGGTGAGAACGCTACGCACCCGATCGGGCCGCCCTCGGGCGCGCTGG
>DASTGE010000694.1:0-2424 GCA_035719405.1 Burkholderiaceae bacterium | reverse complement strand
GTGCGCTCTCGCGCCCGAGCACGTCCATGTGACGCTCCAGCCGGATCGTTGCTTCGGTCAGGGTACCGGTCTTGTCAGTGCAAAGCATATCCATGCTGCCCAGGTTCTGGATGGCAGCGAGCCGCTTGACCACCACTTTCCTGGCGGCCATGCGCATCGCGCCGCGCGACAGGGTCACCGAGACGATCATCGGCAGCAGCTCGGGTGTCAGGCCGACGGCAAGGGCGACCGCGAACATGACGGTCTCGTAGGCCGGCCGGTGCGCCAGTGTGTGCACGACGACGATGAACAGCACGAGCGCGAAGGTCATCCGCAGGACGAGCTGGCCGAAGCGGCGCGTGCCGAGTTCAAAGGCGGTAGGGCCGGGACGCTCGCGCAAGGTGTCGGCGATGCCGCCGAGAAAGGTGGCCGCTCCGGTGCGGCACAGCAAGAGGCTCGCGCCGCCGCTCAATACCGACGAGCCCATGAAGGCTGCGTTGGTCGCATCCGCAACTTCGCGAGCCTGCGCGTTCAGCTCGGCCGCGTGCTTCTCGACCGGAAACGATTCCCCGGTGAGCACCGACTGCCGCACGAAGAAGTCGCGCGCTTCGAGGATCCGCCCGTCGGCGGGCACGAGATCGCCTGCCGCGAGCTGGACCACGTCGCCGGGCACCAGCTGCGATGCAGGCAGGCGCACCATCTGCCCGTCACGCAGCACCGTGGCTTGCAGCGCCACGGATTCGCGCAGACGCTCTGCCGCATTGCCGGCGCGATGCTCTTGCACGAAGTCCAGCGTCACACTGACGACGACGATCAACGCGATGACGACGAAGCTCGTCGCGTCACCCAGCAGCGCGGAAACGCTGCTCGCCCCGAGCAGCAACAGCACCAGTGGGTTGCGGAAATGGCTGAGGTATTCGAGCGCGAGCGCCCGACGACGCTGGACGTGCAGCACGTTGTCGCCGAAGGTGGCCCGCGCCGCCTGCGCTTGCGCGGTGCTCAAGCCTCGGGAGGTGGTTGCGAATTGCGCCTGCAACTCGGGCAGCGGGCGAGTCCAGAACGGCTGCGTCGCGCCTTCAACCGGATCGTCGATGCCCGCTTCCTTGTTCAGGCGCTCAATGGACAAATCTTGCGTCACGGGTGGAACTCGGTAAGGACGGTCGTCACTCATGCCGCAATGCCTCGATTGGATCGAGCCGGGCTGCGCGTCGGGCCGGAAAATACCCGAACAGCACGCCTACGGCGGCCGCGAACCCGAATGACAGCAGGTTGATCGCGGGATCGAACAGCAGCGGCACCTGCATGGCCCGCGCCAGCACGGCCGAAGCCAATGCCGCGAGCGCCACGCCGATCGCACCTCCCAGCGCGGCCAGCACCACCGCTTCGATGAGGAACTGCAGCAGCACCTCGCGCTCCAGTGCGCCGATCGCCAGCCGCACGCCGATCTCGCGCGTGCGCTCGGTGACGCTGACGAGCATGATGTTCATGATCCCGATGCCCCCGACGAGCAGGCTCACGGCCGCGACGGCGCCGAGCAACATCGTCATCACGCGCGTCGTGCCCGACAGCGTTTCGGCGATCTGGCGCGTATCGAGGACGTTGAAGTTGTCGTCGTCGTGCTCGCCGAGCTTCCGGCGCTCGCGCAGCAGCTCGCGGATCATGCGCTTGACGTGCTGCGGATCGGTATCGTCCTTGATCGATACCAGCAGTGTCCCGACGTTGGTGTTGCCCGCGAGCCTTCGCTGAACCGCATGCAGCGGCATCACCACGATGTCGTCCTGATCCTGGCCCATCGCGGCCTGACCCTTTGACGCGAGCAGGCCGATCACCTGGCAGGTGAAGCGCCGCACGCGAAGCTGTGCGCCCAAAGGGTCCTCGGTTCCGAAGAGTTCGCGCCGGATGGTCTCGCCGATCAGGCATACCGCGCCACCGGCACGCTGCTCGACCTCGGTGAAGTCACGCCCGGCGGCCAGTCGCCAGTTGTTGGTGGAGAAGTAGGCGTTGGTGGTGCCCGTGACCATGGTGGACCAGTTGCGTGCGCCCCAGACCAGGGTCGCACCGGCATTGAGAGAGGGCGCGACGGCTTGAATGCCGCCGACTTGTGCCGCCAGTGCATCGGCATCGGCCTCGGTGAAGGGCGGTGCGCCTGCGGCATCGCGCACCGGGCTGAAGCGCTGCCCGGTACGGATCATGACGAGGTTGCTGCCAAGGCTCGAAATCTGGTCCGAGACCGCCCGGGTCGCGCCATTGCCGATCGTGACCATCGTGATCACTGCCGCCACGCCAATGACGATGCCCAGGACGGTGAGGAACGAACGCAACACGTTGCGACGGATCTCGCGGAGGGCGAGCAGCAGCGTGTTCCACCACATCAGCGCGCCTCCGGTGCGAGCGCGGTCTCGGGGTTGGCACAGTCACTTTCCACGCGCCCGTCGACGAAGCGCA
>DASTGE010000693.1:0-10216 GCA_035719405.1 Burkholderiaceae bacterium | reverse complement strand
CCGCATGATCGCGAACTCACGCGCCCTCGCCTCGCGCGTGGCGACCACTGCGGCAAGCAGCACCACCAGGCCAGTGGCAAGCGTGAAGCCGAACAGGAACTCCACCGCCCGCACGACCTGGTCGAGCACGGCCTGCACCTGCGCAAGCGAAGCCGAGACATCAATGTCCGTGATGTTGGGAAATTCGCGCGCGAGCGAGTTGTCGAAGCCAGGTACGGGCGGAGCGCGGAAGGCACTGATGTACGTGGCCGGCAATTCGGGCATGCCGCTGCGAGGGAACATCACGAAGAAGTTGACGCGCATCGAACTCCAGTCGACGCTGCGCAGACTGGTGACGCGTGCCTCGACCATCACGCCCGCGATGTCGAAGCGCAGTCGATCGCCGAGCTTCAGGCCCAGCGTCTGCGCCAGCCCCTGCTCCACACTCACCGCATCTGGCTCCTCCGGCGTCCAGCGGCCTGCAGCGAGCCGATTGTGCGGCGGCATGCGGGCGTCGTGGCTGAGATTGAACTCGCGGTCGACGAGCCGGCGGGCACGATCGTCGGCATAGTCCTCCGGCGAGACGCTATGGTCGTTCACCCCGATTAGCCGGCCGCGGATCATCGGGTACCAGTCGTAGCGTGTCACGCCGGCACGCTCCAGCGTGCGGCGGAACGCCTCGCCCTGGTCAGGTTGCACGTTGATGACGAAGCGATTGGGCGCGTCGGGCGGCGTCGCCTGACGCCAGCTGGTGATGAGGTCAGTGCGCAACAGCACCAGCAGCACGAGCGCCAGCAGCCCCACGCTCAGTGCCGACACTTGCAACACCGCGAATGCCGGGCGGGCGGAGATCTGTCTCGTGGCCAGTACCAGCCAGCGCGGCACCTGCGCACGCGGAACCACACGGCGCAGGACACTCACCGCCGCCCACGACAGCAGCGCGAACGCCAGCAGCGCGCCGGCGAATCCGCCGACCGCGATAAGCCCCAGCTTCAGGTCCGACGACACGACCAGCAGCAGCGCCGCGAAGCCGAGCACACCGGCCAGGAAAACGCCGAGCGACGCCGCCTTGGGCGCGCCAACATCTCGCCGCATGACGCGCAACGCCGGCACCCTTGCCAATTGCAGCACCGGGGGCAGGCCGAAGCCGAGCAGCAGCGTGAAGCCGACGCCCAGCCCGAACAGCGCTGGCCAGACGCCCGGCGCCGGCAACGAAGTTTGAAGCAACCCGGCCAGCAGCAGCACGAAGACATGGTGCACGCCGAAGCCGAGCCCGATGCCCAGTACGCTGGCCACGAGCCCCACGCAGGCGAACTCCAGCGCGTGCGCGAGCGCAATCGTGCGCTGCGAGCAGCCGAGCACACGCAGCACCGCGCAATCGTCGAGACGCCGGTTGGCGAAATCGCGTGCCGCGATGCCCACCGCCACCGCAGCCAGCAGCGCGGCCAGCAGTGCCACGAGATTGAGGAATCGGTGAGCCCGGTCCAGCGTCTGTCGCATCTCGGGCCTGCCGGCTTCGAAGCCTTCGACCCTGATGCCGCGCAGGTTGCCGCTCTTGATGCGCGCTTGCGCCCACCGCAGGTACTCCGCGACCCGCGCGTCCTGGCTTGCGGGCGCGGCCACGGCGAGCCGATAGCTGACACGGCTGGCGGGCTGGATGAGTCCGGTGGCCGGCAGGTCGGCCGCATGCAGCATCACGCGGGGCGCGAAGCTCAGGAAGCCGGCTCCACGATCGGGCTCGAGCACGATCAGACGGTCGATGACGAGCCGGGCATCGCCGAGCAGCAACGTATCGCCCAAGTGCAAGCTCAATGCGTCGAGAACGCCTGCATCGACCCAGGCATGCCCGGGACCCGGTCCGCGCTGCACCGACCGCTCAACGCCGTCGGCACCTTTCACCTTCAACTGGCCGCGCAGCGGATAACCATCGCTGACCGCCTTCACGGAAACCAGGCGCGTGGCGGCGCCCCGCGCGTCGGGCGCACGCGCCATGCTCGGCAAGGTCGCACTGGTCGCGGTGGCGAGCCCGAGCTGGCGGGCGTGGCCCACGAAATCAGACGGTGCCGGCTGGTCGCTGGCGACGATGGCATCCCCACCCAACAGCTGGCGCGCGTCGCGCGACAGTCCGGTGTCGAGCCGGTCGGCGAAGAAGGCGACCGCGGTGAGCGCGGCCACGGCGAGCACGACTGCAAGCACGAGCAGGTTGAGCTCGCCGGCGCGCAGGTCCCGCCACGTCTGGCGGCGCGCGAGCGCGAGCGACGAGGTTTGCAGCCGGGAGGGATCCATGGACAGCGAAGGTACCACCAGCGCCCAAGGCATTTCAGCGCGCGCTTGTGTGCCCGATCGATCGAAGGGATGATCGCCGCACAACAAGCTCTCAGGGTGTGGTTCGATGCAGTTGTACGCCCCCGTGGCGGGACGTTGGGATCCCGCGCACGAAAGCCCCGCGTTCGTGTCGCTGATGTGGGCCGGGCCGCGCGAACGTTGCCGCGCGCTCGCGGTGCTGCTGGTGTCGGTGGCCGCCTTCGCGCTGCTGGTGCCGTTCGCCAAGCGGCCGTTGCCCGTGCTGTGGGCCTTCGTGCCCGTGTATCAATCGGCATTGGTCATCAACGACCTCGTCACTGCCGCCTTGCTGTTCGGTCAGTTTGCGATCCTCAAGCTGCGCTCGCTGTTGCTGCTGGCCTGTGGCTATCTCTTCACGGCGCTGATGGCTGCCGTGCACACGCTCAGCTTCCCTGGCCTGTTCGCACCGTCCGGGCTGCTCGGGGGCGGACCCCAGACGACGGCCTGGCTTTACATGATGTGGCACGGGATCTTCCCGCTGTTCGTGATTGCCTACGCCCTCAGCCGACAGGGCACAGGCAATACGGCAGCACCTGCCGTGAGCGCACGGCACCCGGTGCTGTTCGCCATCGGCCTTGTGCTGGCATTGGTGCTGGCTTGCACGCTGCTCGCGACCGAAGGCGTGCCGGTGCTGCCCGCGATCATGGACGGCAATCATTACACCCCGGCCATGAAGCTCGTCGTGGGCAGCGTCTGGTCGTGCAGCGCCGGGGCGCTCGTCGTCCTTTGGCGACGCAAGCCTCATTCGGTGCTGGACATGTGGCTCATGGTCGTCATGTGCGCCTGGGTGTTCGACATCGCCCTGTCTGCCGTGTTCAATGCCGGCCGGTTCGACCTCGGCTTCTATGCCGGCCGGATTTACGGGCTGCTGGCCGCGACCTTCGTGCTGATCGAACTGCTGCTCGAGAACGGAATGCTCTACAGCCGCCTGGCCGCGCTTCATGTGAGCGAACAGCTGCGCATCGGAGAACTGCGAGCGGCCCGCGACGAGGCGCAGGCGGCCAACCGGGCGAAGGACTCGTTTCTCGCCAACATGAGCCATGAGATCCGCACACCGATGAACGCCATCATCGGTCTCACGCACCTGCTGCTCCAATCCGACCTGCAGGATCTGCAGCGCGACTACCTCTTGCGCGTACAGGATTCGTCCAAAGCCATGCTCGCATTGCTGAACGACATCCTCGACTATTCCAAGATCGAGGCCGGCAAGATGGCGCTGGAGCAGGAAGCCTTGGACCCGGAGGACGTGCTGCAGAAGACCGCCGACCTGTTCTCGGCCCGCGTTGCCGAAGCAGGACTCGAATTGTTTTTCGACATTGACGAGCGCATTCCAGAGCGCGTGATCGGCGACCCGCTGCGTCTTGCGCAGGTGCTCAACAACCTCGTGGGCAATGCCGTGAAGTTCACACCCTCCGGCGAGATCGTGTTGAGCGCCCATTGCGCGGACGGCGAAGCCGGCGAGGTACGCATCGTGTTCGCCGTGCGCGACACAGGCATCGGAATGACGCCTGAGCAGCGCGAGCGTCTCTTCAGCGCCTTCTCTCAAGGCAGACACGACACGGCACGCAAGTACGGCGGCACTGGGCTGGGGCTGGCCATCTGCAAACGGCTGGTCGAGATGATGGGCGGCACCATCCGCGTGGACAGCGAACCGGGCAGGGGCAGCACCTTCAGTTTCGATGCACGCTTCGGCCTGACCGTGCCGGCCGGCGAGCGTCATGACCTGCATCGCATCCGCGGCATGCGCACGCTGGTCGTCGATCATCATTCGACTTCGCGGCTGATCCTGCATCAGGTCCTGCAGTCATGGAAGTTCCAGGTTGCCAGCGCCGCGACGGGGGAGGAGGCGATGGCGAAGCTGCGCGCCGCCGCCCCCGGAGCACCCTACGAGCTTCTGGTGATCGACCCGCAGCTGCCGGACGGCCGCCAGTTCGCCCAGCAGATCAGGCAATCGCTCGCCGCCTGCAGCTCACGCGCGCCTTCCATCGTGACGATGGTCGCGGAGCATGCCCGCGCCGGCCTCGTGAAGCCAACGTCGCCCGCATCGGCTGATGCCGTACTGACCAAGCCCGTGACGCCGTCCCGCCTGTTCGACACGATCGTCCGCCTGCAGTCGAACGCTGGCGTTCAGGGCGAGGCTGCGGGAGCCGGGAAGATGGACTACCGGGCCGCTGCGCTGCCGATCCAGGGTGCGCGTGTGCTCCTTGCGGAGGACAACCCGGTAAACCGCATCGTCGCCACGGAATTCCTCACCCGTGCGGGGCTCAAGGTCACGCATGCCGAGACCGGGTCCGAGGCCGTCGAGTGGGTCAAGCGCTCGGAGTTCGACGTCGTGTTGATGGATATGCAGATGCCTGAGATGGACGGCGTGGAGGCGACCATCATCATCCGCCGCCTGCCACAGGGGCGCGACCTGCCGATCATCGCAATGACCGCAGCCGCGATGCCGCAGGACAAGCAGGAGTGTCTCGACGCGGGGATGAATGCGCATGTGTCCAAGCCAATCGATCCGGCGGAGCTGATCGAGGCGTTGTTGCGTTCGATGCGGGTGCCGAATGGAGTTGCGGCACGGGGCTGACTGAGTTCGTCACGCAAAAGACCGGATCCCCCCAATCGCAATGATTCGGGAACGCGGCCATCGTCCGAAAGGCGCTATTGCACCGACAGTACCCTCGGGCCCCTCGGGCGTGCAACGCTCGACATCATGGATCCCGTATTTCGACGCCCGCGCCGATGCAGCAGCCGCAGCAGTTGCGGCAGCCGAAGGAGGGCGACGGTCCGACGAGCAACAGCTCATTCCGCCCGAAAGAGCTCGGCTGCTACTTGGAGAGCTCGGCGCAAAGGTCCCGCTTCCTCCCGCTGGAAGACACGATCGTGGAGTTGCCCACCGAGTCAATGCGGAGGGTCACGCTGCCGATGTAGAGGGTCGTCGATGGACCTGCTGGTGTGTCGGTCGGATACATGAATACGATGTTGTGGCCGGTCAGAGTTGAGATATACGAGCCGTTGTCCGAAGGACGCGTCAAGTTAACGGCGCCATTGCCCTCCAGAGTGATCCACGAACCGTTGGACACGTTTGTGAGCTTGAGGTCGGAACCAGTGCCTGCACTGATGGAGGTCCAACGTCCTCCGCCTGGCACCTTGTTCACTCTCACTCCGGAACCGTCACCCTCGACTTTGAGCTCGAACTGGCAAGCCACGCCGGCGGGAAAGGTGACCAATTCCTGGAAGTCCGCAAGAGCGGGGCCGGCTGCCGCTGCAAGGGCCAGCAGGGGCAGACAGCGAAGCTTCCCGATCAGACGTCGAATTGCCATTGGTGTATCCATCTTTCATCTCCTTTTAACGACACGCTGGTAAAAATCCAAGGAACAGCCATTGCCGCGCGCATAGATGCTGCAGCATCACCTAATCGCTCTGCATTGCTTTGGATGCACGAGCGCAATCACTTCCACGTTCCGCTTGTATCCGCTCGAGTCCGATTCGCCGCATGCGGACGGCGCCCAGTCTCATCAGGGAGTGCTTATTTCTTCGATGACCAACCCCTCTGCGCAGGATCATTACCGAGCCGGCGGTAAAGCGACACCCCGGGCGTCAGGGATGCGCACTTGAAGCAACCCGCCAGGCGCACAATTCGCATGGAACAGGAGATGGCGCGGGCGTTGCCGCTCAGGGTGCGAAGAAGTCTTGGAGGATGCTCACCGTCCCTTGCCCGCCACCAGCCCGTCCCACACTTCCTTTGCGCTGGCCATCACGATTCGCAAGGCGTCCGAGTCGCCATGCAGCAATGCAACCAGCCGGTCAACTGCGCGATGGCCACGGTGGTCGGCCCCTTCGAGCAACTGGCGCCCGAAGACTTCAAGCGCGTGGTCGACGTCACCCTGATGGGCTACATCTACGGCACGCAGGCGGCCTTGGCAGTGATGCGACCGCATGACCATGGCGCGATCATCCAGATCGGCTCGGCGCTGGCCTATCGCGCGATTCCGCTGCAATCGGCCTATTGCTGCTGCAAGTTCGCGATCCGCGGCTTCACCGACTGAGTCACAGACGAAGCCGGACGCCGGCCTCACTGCAGCGCGATGAGCACCCCGCCACCCGGCACCCCACCTGCATGATCGCCACCGGCTTCAGAACACCGACTGGCGGCGGCACTTCGCCGAGAGTGCCCGCCGGGTTGATGACGCACTGACGGGCAGTGCCATGGGAGACCCGCTCCGCCGAGTCGCCCTGCTAGCGGGCTCGCCCCGCCGCCGTGACTACACCGGCCGCGACCTGCAGCGCCCCATCGCCATCGAAGACCTGCGCGCGATGACGCACCGGCGCATGCGGCGCTCCGGTGCGATGTCCCCCGCTGCGCCGTCGCTCTGTGGAATGAGGGTGCCGACAAGGCGCGCAAATGCTCCAGGCAAGCCCGTCATGGTCGTTATGCAACAATATGACACTTTTGTCGCATTCTGCAACAAAAGCAGCGCGTGGCCGCGTTGTCGCGTCACTGAGACCAAAGAGTTACCGAAAGCCGCTTGCTGCGGTCACAACGATGAAAGCTCAACTTCGCCCCTTCAATTCGCTCGGGTGCAAAACAGACGATGCCATCGAACCGAAGCGCCGTACCTCGGCGGCTTCGGCAACGTCGAATCGTGCACCGGACAGCTCACTGGCGCGCCCGCCGCTAGATACCCGGCGGGCGGCAGAGCCCGCACCGACGAAACCCCGGGTTCGGCGCACCAAGTCGTCGCTGCCGTTCATAACGGCCGACTCCACCCAACCAGACGTCCCTTCCACTTCTGCCGCCACGCCGTCGAATCAGGCATTGAACAGCTTGTTCTGCCGGGGCCTGCCCGACTTTGTGCCGCCTGCGGTGGAGCCGGCCTGGGTTGCGCAGGCCCGAAGGGTCGCTCGAAATGCAGCACGCGATACAGACGGCATGAACATTCAACCAGCCGCCGCTGACCGTGAGCGGCTGGCGTTATCGGTGCTTGTCGCCAGCCTCGGCCACGCATCCGGCGGAAGTGTGCCACCTGAATTGATGGTCTCCGAAGGCAATCGGATCGAAAGCGTGGACATTGGCGGCGATGCCATTTTTTCCAGACACGCTGACCTCGTGAGGACGGCACGCAAGGAAGTGTTCATACAGACTTTCGCCTGGGAACCGACTGCCCCAGGCGCCCAGACGATTCTGGACGCCTTGGTCGAAGCCGCGGAGAACCACAAGAAGAGCGAGGAAGCCTCGCGCGGCGAAAAGCTTCGGGTCTGCCTTCTCATCAACGAGGGAACGGGACTGGCACAGAAGTTCATGTTGATGACCGCTGCCACCCGCCGACGCCCCGCCCACCGGCGATGGCCCTCGACTCCGCACTCACTTGTAGGCAACTACAGGAACGACCCTCAACACAAGTACGCGCCGCTGCTGCAGGACATCGACTTTCAGGTGCGCGTCCACCAGCATGCTTCCTCGAATTCCATGCATTCAAAAAGTGTGGTGGTGGACGGGGCAGCCGCGGCTGTGACTGGAGCCAATGTTCAGGCAAGGAATCATGGCGACCGGCCCGCCTATGACTTTGGAATCACGTTTCGTGGCGACGGCGCACAAGGACTTCGCGAAGACTTTGTCTCTCATTGGAACAGCGCCGGCAATCCCGATCAACAGACCGAACCCCTGCCAACGGCGCGGCTGACCGAATTGGCCGAAACTGGGGCGCCCGACGCGCCGGCAGGCGTCACGATGGCAATACTGACCCGCAAGCCGGACAGCAACCTCTTTAACACGGGAAACGACAATCCACAGAACCAGGCATTCATGGCTGCCATCGCCAATGCCCGGAATTCAATTCAGGTCATGACACCCAATATGAACTCGCCGGCGGTTCTCAAGGCTCTCGCGAACGCAGCCGACATGGGCGTTCGCGTGCAGATCCTGCTGTCGATGGGGTTCAACGACGATCGGATGAACAACATGGTCGCGGGCGGAACGAATGCCATGACCATCGACAAGTTGAAGCGAATGGTCAGGAATCATTCGGCCCTGGACATCCGCTACTTCAGGAATCCGGCACATGACACGGATTCACCTCCAGTGACAGGCAATTCCCCTGGTGCAAGCCACGTAAAGTTCTTCGCTGCAGACGACGCGATTGTCATCGTGGGATCCGCCAATATGGACAAGACGAGCTGGCATTTCTCCGCCGAGACGAACCTGGCGCTATTCGGCACGGAGGCGTGCCAACGCATCAAGTCCGAGGTTTTCGATCCTGTCTTCGAACATTCAGAGCCCGTGTAGTGCGACTGCGAGACGCGTGCCGCCTCCCCTGCGGGGCGTCTCGTCGCGCACGAGATGGCGCTTGGTGTGGACCATGTAGAGCGGCGTCACTTGTCCCGCGAAGAGATCAACTCGTACTTCACGGCAAGTCGATTCGAGATGTCCCGGCTGGACGTCGACTCGGATCGAGCGACGGCAGGACCAGGTTCGCGCGCTTCCTCGTCTTGTATTTCTCGACTACCTCGATTTCCACCTCGAGGCCGGCGAGGGTGAACAGGTTGGCTACTTGCAGGAGCTGCGCCTCGGTTCTGTCCTCGTAACGCGAGTAGCGCCCCGACCGATTGGACACCACGAACTTGCCTGTGTCGGCATTGAAGAGAAGCTCGCCCGAGATGCGCGCCGGACCGCCTCCGACGAGCATCGGGTGGCCGCGATACCGCTCCTGGCCGGTTTGCGGGTCGACACCTGCCGGTTCTGCTTCGCCGATGAACAGACGTCCCAGTCCGCTGACCGTCCAGTTGTAGATCTTTTCGCCGCGCTTGACCGCCTCCAGGTCGACCAGATGCCTGATGCCTTCACTGGTCAGGTCCACCACCCGGCCATCGACATCGGAGATGATGACGCGTCTTTCATGCATCAGCGGTTTTCCCGTGGACACACCGCCTTCGCGCTCCCAGTCTTTGATGCCGTCGGTGGCGAGATTGAAGGCTGGCTGCAGGCTGCCGAACCTGGCATCAAGCTCGCCGACCTTTTCGCGGCCAATCAGCTCGTGCCAAGCTGGGGCGTTCTGATCCTGCATCTCAGCTGGGAAACTCGCACTGCGGCGATGAGCGCTCGGCTCTTCACATTGCTGGGGCGTCCCGCCCCGAACTGCGGCAAGTCCTTGCAGGGCGCCTTCGGAGTTTGAACGACTCGGCCGCGCCTGCGAAGTGGAAGCGCTCCGGCGGCCTGGGGTGCCCGAAGCACCCGGGATCTGTGGCAATGGCTGGTTGATTTTCATGATCGTCTGCATGTGGCGGCCTCGGCACCCGGTCCATTGGACGACGAGGCGACGGGATTGAGCTTGGAACGTGGTCTAAAGGCGTCTAAAGGCGTGGTTGTCGATGTCCCCTCCCTCCTCAATTGGAACACGATATGGAGATTGCGATGGCGAGTACAGACAAGGCGATGCCGACGTCGAAGGTGGGGGCGTTGGCGTTGTTGAAGAAGCAGTTCGCCAGAGCCGCACAACCACGATTGCGAGTACTGCAATCGACAACTACACGCCTTCTCGCCGTTTGGCGTTGCTCTTGACGACCGGGGGACGTGCTCTTCCAAGGCACGTTGCAGTCGACGACATAATGCAGGCACTGCTTTACAGGGCAGGCACTACAAAAACGATTTCAGAAACGAGCGATCAAATTCGAAGCTTCCGAGACCTCTTCCAATCCCTCGAACCGGAACTCGGCGGGCAGACAAACCGCCCGGCTTCCTCCGTTCACAAACAGCTTTGCGGTTTCCTGATCAGCAAGATGGTTCAGCTAAGCGAACGGCTCGAAGTGGGCATGGATTCGTATTGCAGGCAACCCTCGCGATCCTGTCGAGAATCGATCGCAGGTTAAATCGACGGTTGAACAAATACTGTACTTGAGCGAGATA
>DASTGE010000692.1:0-4262 GCA_035719405.1 Burkholderiaceae bacterium | reverse complement strand
GGTGCCGCCGTAAGGTCCGAAGTGCCCGCGTGCGTCGGGCTGGTCGTAATGAGACATGGTGGGATCGAAGGTTCAGGTGTCGGCATCGGCAATGCGGGCGTCAGCCTCGCGCACTGCCTCGCAGAACCGGCGCATCAGCGCGGCATCCTTGATGCCTTTCGCGCTTTCAACACCGGAGCTCGCGTCAACGGCCCATGGCCTGACGCGCAACACCCCATCGATCACGTTTGCAGGATTCAACCCACCAGACAAAACGACCGGAAGGGGCACGTTTGGTGGAATGAGTGACCAATCAAATGCCTTTCCGCCACCGCCATACCCCTCGACGTGGGCGTCGAGCAGCAAGGCGCAGGCGTCGGAGAACCGCGTGCCGAAGTCTATCAAATCGAGCCCGGGCGTCATGCGCGCCGCCTTCAACCAGGGTCTTGCGGCAGAGCGGCACTGTTCGGGCGATTCGTCGCCGTGGAACTGCAACAACGCGTTGGGGATCGCCTGCGTCACGGTCCGGACCAGCTCGGCATCGGCATTGACGAACAGGCACACCGGCGTCACGAAAGGGGGCAGGCGCCGTGCGAGTTCCGCCGCTCGCGCCACGCTGACGAAGCGGGGGCTGCGCTCGTACAGAACGAAGCCGACCGCATCGGCGCTGGCCGCGACGGCTTCGTCAAGGTCGGCTTCGCGCGTGAGGCCGCAGATCTTGATGCGTGTGCGTTGCAGACGGGGAGACATGGTGTCAGGGCAACCAGTCCATGGCCGGGGTGCGTTCAGGAATGCCGTGCCCTGCATCGTAGTACGGGCCCGCGAAGTAAAGTCCTTGAGGGGGGAACGTCGGGGCCGCTGCGTCGCGGTCCCGCGCGGCAAGCACCTCCGCCATCCAGCCGGGCGCGCGCGCGCCGGTACCGATGGCCACCAGACATCCCATGATGTTGCGGACCATATGGTGCAGGAAGGCACTGGCGTCGAAGTCGAATCGCCAGTAAGCGCCGTGCCGCTCGATGGTGATGGCGCGCAGCGTCTTGACCGGCGATGCCGCCTGGCATTCCGAGGAGCGGAAGCTGGAGAAGTCGTGCTCGCCGACCAGCATGTTCGCGGCCGTGCGCATCGCATGGTGATCAAGCGGGCGGAACGTCCAGCCGCACTCGCCATGCTCGATTGCCGGGCGCACGGGCGATTCGAGCAGCAGGTACCGGTAACGCCTTCCGCGCGCCGAATTGCGCGCGTGGAAGTGCGAGGCCACCGGCCGGCACCACTGAACGGCGATGTCGGGCGGCAGGTATCGATTGGTGCCCCGCACCCAGGAGAACGGCTCACGGACCACCGGGGCGTCGAAGTGGACGACCTGGTTCAGCCCATGCACGCCCGCATCGGTGCGGCCTGCGCAGATCGTCGTCACGCTTGTCGCCGCGAAGGCCGACAACGCAGCCTCGAGACGATCTTGCACGGTTCGCCCGTCCCGCTGGCTTTGCCAGCCGTGGTAGCGGTCACCGCGATAGCTCACACCCAGCGCAATGCGCCGGGCAGTTGGAAGCAGCGGGTCGGCAGACGGCTCAGGCAAGAGAGCTCAACATCCCCTGTGCCTTGGCTCTCAAGCTCCCGTTCGCCTTGGCCACCACTTCCTCGAGCAGATCGCGTGCGCCTTCGGTATCGCCGATCTGGCGGAACTCTTCCGCCAGCTCGAGCTTGCGCACGAGCGGGTCCGAAGGATCCTCGGGGTCGCCCGTCCCTTCCGACGGCAACTCCAGGCCGGGAAAGTCCATTCCGGCTGTCATCGGCGCGGAAGGGTTGTCTTGCGCCGGCGGAGGGTCAAGATCAAGCGAGAGTCCGTCGAGATTGAACTCCATCGGGACCGCCGCCCCAGGCGCGGACATGCCGACAGGAGTCACCTCCTCGACACCGAAGTCGAGCCCCGAATCGGGGCTGGCAATGCTCGCGGACGCGGCCACGGGCTGCGTGGACTCGAGCGCCGCGGGTGTGGAAGGCTCGGCGTCGGGAAGGTCAAGGTTCAGGTCGAGATCGTCGAGCGACACATCCAGCGGACCCACCTTGCTGGGGGAAAAACTGGACGCCGAAGGCAGGACCGACTGGGGCATCGTGGAGGCGCTCAGAGGCTCCAACAGTTGATCGCCCTGCTTGGTCACGGTGCCCGGCCGACCGCCCGCTTGGTATAGCGGGTTGTCAGGATCGATCGTGCAACCCAGTTCCTGCGCCTTGGCCCACTCCTCGCCTTCACCCTGGGTGACAGAGTAAAGCTGCGTCGCGAGCAACTCGAAGCCTTTGGTGTCGCGGCGCTTGGCGTACACCTCGAGCAACTTGGTCCGGATGTTGAGGCGATCCGGGTTGGTCCGCATCGCCTCCTTGAGGATCTCCTCGGCCTGCAGATCCCGGCCATAGGCCAGATACACGTCGGCCTCCGCAACCGGATCGACATCGCCGATGGCGTCGAGCTGGCTCAGCGAGTAGCTCATCGACGACGACACGCCGCTCGCGTCGCGAGTGTCAATCCGCTGCCCACCGCTGGCACCGAAGAATGAATCGGGTTGCAACCTGCTTTCGAGGAACGACGTTTCGCCGCTTTGCTGTCGATTGCGTTGACGCCACCGGTAGAAACCGAGACCCCCCAGCAGGGCCGCGATCGCGACGCCGCCGTAAATGAACATCGGGTTCTCGAAGAAGCCGCCTTCGTCCGCGACCCGTGTCGGGGGCGTGGCACGCACGGGGGCGGAGGCTGCCGCGACCTGCGGAGCGCTTGCCGCTGAAGCTTCCGCCTTTTCAGGAGCGGAGGCAGGCGCGGAGGGGAGCGCGGCGACGGCCGAACCGGAAGCTGGCGCGGCAGGCGCTGCCGGCAGACCTGTGACACCTGCAGCGGAAGCAGCGGGGGCAGTCGCACCAGTCGCACCGGGGCTCGTGCCGGCGTTGGCGCTGGCCGCGCCGGACAGCTTCTTGAGGTCCTCGACGTTGCGCGTCAGCTCGGCGACGCGGGTCGCCGAGTCTTTTTGCTCGGCGTCCTTGGACAACTTCGCCTCTGTCCCCGCAGTTTGTGCCGAGCCCTGACTCAAGGTCAGGCGATCGGTTGTGGCCGGCGGCGATTTGTGATCGTCGACCGCAGCCTGAACCTTGCCGCTCGCCTGACGGGCAGACTCCTCCGGCTTGGTCGTGGTCGCACCACTGGCCAGGCGCTGCCGGTACGCGCCGAAGTCGGCACTCTGAGCCTGGATGATCTGCCGTGCGCCGTCCGGCGTCAGTTGTTGAGCCACCTCGGTCGAGGGCACCTTCAACAACGCGCCGGCCTTGATCCGGTTCATGTTGTTGTCGATGAACGCGCTCGGGTTGCCGCGATACAGCGCCACCAGCATCTGCTCGAGCGAAGCGCCTGGACGCTGCGTCTTGCCGGCAATGCGAAACAGCGTGTCACCCGGGCGAACACGATACTCGTCACTGCCCGGCGACGCATCGCCTGCGACCGCAGAGGATTGGTGCGCGGCTCGAGTCTGCGCGCGCGGGCCAGCACTTTTGGGCGCGGCGGAGATGGAAGGCGTCACCGGCGCGATGGCCTGAACCGGGGGCGCCCTGCGCGAGGCCGGCGGATCGAAGAGCATCGTGTACTCGCGAACCAGCTTGCCGCTCGACCACGACACCTCGAGGATCACGTCGATGAACGGCTCCTGCACGCTGCGGTCGCTGACGATGCGCAGCACCTGCCGGCCGTCAGGCCTTCGTTGCAACGACACTTGCGCGGCCGGGAGCACGGCGTTGTAGTCGACACCCTGCGCCTTGTAGGCCTCGGGCGATGCCACCTTGACCCTCAGGCTGGAGGCCTCCTCCGGCGTCAGGCTGGTCACGTCGATCTCGGCCTTCAGTGACTCGCCGAGCGCGGACTGCACCATGACACGTCCAAGTCCCAGCGCCGAAGCGCCGGAAGCCGCCAGGCACATGGCGGCAGCAGCTACGGCGGAAAGGGCGAAACGCCCCGCATTCATCGAGCACTCTTTCAAGGCGTCTCCCAAAAGCAATCGGCGGACCGGTTCACCGGCCCGCCGCCAACGATTCTGAACGGCCTGCCCGGCAGCCCGTAAGCCAGGCAGTCAACGGCAGAAAACACAATAGCATCAAGCATATAGGCATACAAGCTCATGCGCCGCCTGACTTCCGTGCTTGCGTGCTGAGTGTCACTGATGTCGCTGGTTCCCGTCGTGACGAGGCCGCAACCCCCGAGGCAAATTCACGCCTCGAGCAGAATCCTCAGCATGCGGCGCAGCGGTTCG
>DASTGE010000691.1:0-4129 GCA_035719405.1 Burkholderiaceae bacterium | reverse complement strand
TGAGCCCGATGTGTAGATGACGTAGGCGGGGTTGCGCGGGTCGAGGGCGATCTGCGGGGCGTGGCGCGGCTGGCGGGCGATGGCGCCCCAGTCGGTGTCGAGCCGCACCATGCGGCGCTGGTGCGCGGCCGGGTCCTGCGGCAGCCGCTCGGGCAGGCCGTGCTGCGTCACCAGCACGGCGGCGCCGGAGTCCTCGAGCATGAAGCCCAGCCGTTCGGCGGGGTAGTCCGGATCGAGCGGCAGGTAGGCTGCGCCGGCCTTGAGGATGCCGATGAGCCCGATCAGCATCTCGGCCGAGCGCTCGACCAGGAGGCCTATGATGCTCTCCGGGCCGACCCCAAGCCCGCGCAGGTGGTGCGCCAGCTGGTTGGCGTGCGCATCGAGCTCGGCATACGTCAGCCGCCGCTCCTCGAACACGACCGCGACCGCCTCCGGCGTGCGCGCGGCCTGCGCCGCGAACAGTTCCGGCAAGCTGGCCGCCGCGACCGGCCGCGCCGTGTCGTTCCAGCGCTCCAGGATGGTCGAGCGCTCCGCCGCCGACAGCACCGCAAGCTCCCCCACCGGCCGCGACCCGTCGGCAACCGCAGAGCCGAGCAGCCGCACCAGCCGCTCCCCGATGGCCTGCGCCGTGCCGCGCTCGAACAGCTCGGCCCGGTAGTCGAGCCGCAAGGTCAGCGAAGCCCCCGGCTGCACGATCAATGCCAGCGGGTAGTGCGTGGCGTCACGGCCCTCGACCGCGCCGAGCCGCAGCCCCCGCGCGTCCGCCGCAAGCGCCGCGCGGTCGACCGGATAGTTCTCGAACACCAGCAGCGTGTCGAACAGCTCGCCAAGCCCCGCCGCCTGCTGGATCTCGGCAAGGCCGACGTGCTGATGCGCCATCAGCTCGGACTGCCGCTGCTGGGTTCGCCGCAGCAGATCGGCAAACGGCAGACCGGGCGGCAGTTGCAGCCGCAGCGGCAGTGTGTTGATGAACAGCCCGACCATGCGCTCCGAGCCGGCAAGCTCGGCTGGCCGCCCCGCAACCGTCACCCCGAACACCACGTCGTCGCGCCCGGTCAGCCGGCCAAGCAAAACCCCGAACACCGCCTGCAGCACCGTGTTCAGCGTCACCGTGCAGCGCCGCGCCAGCGCCTCAAGCGCAGCGCTCTGCTCGGCCCCGAGCGTCAGCACGATCTGCTCCGGCACCGCCTCGCGCCGCGACACCTCGCGCGGCGCAAGCCGCGTGCCCTCCTCAAGCCCCTCCAGCGCCTGCCGCCAAGCCGCAAGCGCAGCCGCGCGATCCTGTCGCGCCAAAAGCGCCAGATACTCCCGGTACGGTGTCGGCCGCGGCAGCGCATCAGCACTGCCGTCCGCCGCGTAGGCCGCCAACAGCTCCGACACCAGGACCGGCGCCGACCAGCCGTCCATCAGCAGATGATGATTGCTGATCAGCAGACGGTGCCGCTGCGCGCCGAGCCGGATCAGCGCAAAGCGCAGCAGCGGCGGGGCGGCAAGATCGAACCGCTCGCCGCGGTCCTGCTCGACGATCTCCTCAAGCCGTAGCGACTGGCCAGCTTCGTCGAGCTCCGACAGGTCGTGCAGCCGCCACGGCACCGCTGCCCGCGGCACCACCACCTGCAGCGGCCGCTCCAGACCCTCATGCCAGAACCCCGCCCTTAAGCTTGCGTGCCGCTCGACCACGGCCGCCATCGATGCCTGCAGCACCGCCGCGTCCAGCGGACCGGAAAGCTCAAGCTCGAGCTGCACCGTGTAGACGTCGGGACCGCGCCGGTCGTACAGCGCGTGGAACAAAAGCCCTTCCTGCAGCGGCGACAGCGGCAGCACATCCTCGACCTCGCCATAGCGCCGTTCCAGCCGCTCGATCTCGTCCTGGCTCAGACCCACCAGCGGCAGGTCGCTCGGGCTTAAACCCCCGGCCCGAGCCTGCGCCGAATGGCGGGCCAGCGCCGCAAGCACCCCGAACCAGCCCTCGGCCAGCAACCGCACCGAAGCTTCGTCGAACAGCCGGCCCGCAAAGCCGAAGTTCGCCACCAGCCTGGGCCCCTCCGCGCCGTCCAGCGTCAGCGCATCGATCTCGATCGCATGCGCCAACGGCATCGCCGGAGCGCTGCCCGAAGGCCGAAGCTCCAGACCCTCCGGCGCCGCCGACCAATCGCTGCCGTTCGCGTCGGCAAAGCGCCCCAGATAGTTGAAGCCAAGCTGCGGTGAACCCAGGCCCCTAAGCTCCGCCGACGTCTGCCGGTTCAGATAGCGCAGCAGCCCGTAGCCCAGCCCCTTGCCCGGCACCGCGCGCAGCTGCTCCTTCACGAGCTTCAGTGCCCGGCCGAGCGCTGCTCCGCCCAGCACCGCATCCGCAAGGTCCAGCGCTCCCGGGTCGAGCCGCACCGGATAGAGGCTGGTGAACCAGCCCACCGTCCTCGACAGATCGACACCCTCGAACAGTTCTTCCTCGCGGCCGTGGCCTTCCAGATCGAGCAGCACCGCATGGCTTGCCGCCCGATCACTTGCCGCCCGATCACTTGCCGCCCGCGCCAAGGCCGCACCGTCATCCCGGCCGCGCCGCCGGCTCCAGTCCGCAACCGCAACCACAAGCGCCGTCAACAGCACATCATTGATGCCGCACCGGAACGCCGAAGGCACCCGCGTCAGCAGCGCCCGCGTCACCGCAGACGGCAACGCCAGCCGCAGATGCCCGGCCGTGCCCGCCACATCCCGCGCCGGATCGAGCAAGCCCTCATGCAGCAGCAGCGACGGCGCGCTCAGCGTCTCGCGCCAGTGCGAAAGCTCGCCGGCAACGCCTGCATCCTGCGCCCGCGCCGCAAGCCGCCCCGCCCAGCCGCGGAACGACGTCCCGACCGCGGGCAGTTCGATCGGCTCGCCGGCCGCAGCCGCCCTCCAGGCCGCCTCAAGGTCCGGCACCAGGATCCGCCACGACACCCCGTCCACCGACAGATGATGGATCGAAAGCCACAGCAGCCCGGACCGCTCCCCGCCTCGGTCAAGCCAGGCCGCCTGCAGCATCACTCCCTCGGCGGGCGACAGCCTCCGCTCCGCGGCCGCGGCAGCTTCCGCAACCGCAATCCGCAGACCCTCGTCGTCGAGCCCGATCGCATCGATCCGCCGCAGCAAGGCTCCCGCCGCAATCGCCTCGCGCGGCAGAACCTCAAGCCGCCAATCGCCATCCGCCTCCAGAGCAAGCCGAAGCCGCAGCGCGTCATGATGCTCCAGCACCGCCTGCAGCGCAGCCTCAAGATCCGCCTGCCGCGCCCCCCCCGGCACCCGAAGCAGCAGCCCCTGGCTGAACCGCTCCACCGCACCGCCGCGCTCGCCAAACCCGCGCTCGCCAAAACGCTCCCCGAGCCAGCGCATGATCGGCCATCGCATCACCGCGCCGGGGCCACTGTCGGCCGCCATCTGCGGAGCCGACCTCACTGCCGTCTCGGCAGGAACAGCGGCCGCAGCCAACCCCTCAACGGTCTGGTGCTGGAACACCAGCCGCGGCGTGATCAAAAGCCCGGCCCGCCGCGCACGGCTCACCAGCTGGATCGAGACAATGCTGTCGCCGCCCAGCGCAAAGAAGTTGTCGTCGATGCCGACCCGATCGAGGCCCAATAGCTCGGCGTAGAGCCCGCACAGCATCGCCTCCGCCGCGTTGCGCGGCTCGCGATAGACCCGCCCCGGCAGCACCTCCGGCGCAGGCAGCGCACCGCGGTCGAGCTTGCCGTTCGGAGTGAGCGGCAGCCGCTCCAGCACCACGATCGCAGACGGCACCATGTAGTCCGGCAGCCGCCGCCCCAGCCCAGCACGCAGCGCCGAAGCCTCAGGCACAGCACCGCCCGCCGCCCCCACCACATAGCCAACCAGCCGCGTCCGACCGCCGCCCCCAGACCCTCCAGTCCCCTCGCCACGCGCCACCACAACAGCCTGCGATACCCCCGCCTGCTCCAGCAGCGCCGCCTCGATCTCGCCAGGCTCAATCCGGAAACCGCGAACCTTCACCTGCGCGTCCGACCGCCCCAGGAACTCCAGAACCCCATCCGGGCGCCACCGCGCCAGGTCCCCGGTCCGGTACATCCGGCGGCCCGCGCCACCGTGCGGGTCCGCAACAAACCGCTCCGCCGTCAGCCCG
>DASTGE010000690.1:0-6034 GCA_035719405.1 Burkholderiaceae bacterium | reverse complement strand
TTTTGTCCATCAACTCGTGCGCGTCCATGAGCCTCTGGTAATGCTCGACCGGATACTTCGAGTCGATCGGCAGCCAGACCGGCGATTCGTCGATCTTGCCCGGCAAGCGCACGGCGTACTCCACCAGCTCGTTGCTGCCTGGCACTGTCTTGACGTTGCGCTGAAACTGCTCGGCCGTGAACAGGCTTTCGATGATCGCGCCCAGCTGCACTTCTCCCCAGGTGCCGCGCGCGCGGACGTTGGACATGACCCGCTTGAGATCCCCGACGCTGCCGGCCAGCGTCTTCATTTCCCCAAGGCCGGCATGCACCTGCTCCAGGCGCTCGCTCACCAGCTTGAAGGAATCGCCCAGCCGCTGCTCCAGCGTGGCGTGGAGCTTCTCGTCCACGGTCCGGCGCATCTCTTCGAGCTTCTTGCTGTTGTCGTCCTGGATCGACGCCAGGCGCTCGTTCAGGGTGACGCGCACCTGGTCGGAGGCTTGCCGGCTTCCCGCCGCCATCGCCTGAAGCTGCTGCGCCACCGATTCCTGCAAGGTCGCGAACTGGTTGCGAAGCTGGCTTCCGTTGCCTTCCAGCTGGTCTTTCATTGCCGACGACATCACGGAGAGCTGCGTCGTCACGTCTCTCTTCAGGGACTCCAGCGTCTCCCGGGCCCCTTGCGTCAGGGCCTCGAAGCGCTCCTGCACGCGCCCCTCGAACGAGGTCTGCCTTTGGCCCAGCGATGTCTTCAGCGCGGCGTGACGCAGCTCCAGCTTGCTTTCGAATGCTTGAAACGCTTTGACCAATTCGATTCGACCATTGCGCGCCTCAGTCCCCATCTCACCCGCGAAGGACTGAACCCGTCGCTCGATGCCCTGCGATGCGCCTTCGAGGCGCGCATGGCCTTGCACGATGGCCTGCACGTTCTGCTCGAGCAGTCTCAACCGCGTGTCAATGTCTGCCGGCATTTCTAACTTGGGCTTGCGAAGTAGCAGCGAAACCTGCAGGGCGATGCCCAGGCCGACGAGAAGCAGGAGGACAGCAAGAAGAGTCGTGGGAGCGACGAGGGTCATGACGGAGCTTCGTGGTTGCTTGCGAGCAGATTAGCTCATCAATCTGATGATGTAAACCGATGGATCTTGTTCGGTCGTCTGCTCGTCGATGCTAGCATCCGCGTATGCCCCGCCAGAGAGCCGACCCACGCCACGAGCTGCTGCTTCACGTCCCCCGCGCCCAGCTCGAACGTCTGTCGTATATCGACTTCAGGCTGTTCTTCCTCGGCGAGCTAAGGCGCAATGACTTGATGGAGCGCTTCGGCACAGGTCCTGCCGGGGCGACGCGCGACATTGCAACGTACCGGCAGATCGCGCCGCAGAACCTGGACTTGAATGCGTCGACCAAGGTCTATGAACCGGCACCCGGCTTCGAGCCTGTGTTCGACCACGACCCTCAACGCACCCTCACTGCACTGTCAAAGGGATTCGGCGAAGGAATCGACAAGGAGGAGCCGCTCCTGAGGTGCGAAACGCCCTTCCCGTTGAGCGAGCCGGACATGACGGTGCTGGCGCCGATCACACGCGCCATCCATCGAGGCAAAGTCGTTCGACTCACTTATCACTCCATCACCAGCGGCAAGGAGCAACGGGAGATTGTTCCGTTCGGGCTGGTCAGCAATGGTGTGCGCTGGCACGCGCGGGCGTATGACAGGAAGTCGAGAGACTTCCGCGACTTCGTGCTGACGCGAATGGAGGCGCCCCAGGTGCTCGAGGAGTCTCTCATCCTGCGCGAAGAATCGCCGGAACACGACGTCCAATGGAGCCGCATCGTCGAGCTGGAGTTGGTGGTTCACCCCGACCACCCTCGCCCGGATGTGGTCCGCCGCGACTATTCCTTGACGGACGGGGTGCTGAAGGTCAAAGCCAGGGCGACGAACCTCGGCTACTTGCTTCAGCTTTGGAGGGTGGACTGCTCCCCAACGCACAACCTGCGGGCGCTGGAGTTTCCGCTGTGGCTTCGAGATCCCTTCGCGTTGCACGGCGTCGAGAATGCGCTGCTTGCCCCGGGCTACGTTTCACCGGCGCAGATCTTCGGCTCGCTCGCGAAAGGATCCGAGCAGGGGCAAGGCTGAGGAATCGCCCCGAGCCAACGCTGGCAGGACGGGTGTCAGCCAAGGTTCCCACCTCAGAGGGATGTTCCATTGGCCTCGGGTGGTCCAGACTTGCCACAAAGCCACGATGCGCTGGGAGGGAGGGACACAATGCAGTGCTGGTGCCACGAGATGATGGGAGCCTGGCTGACGAGCCCAGCACCTGGGAGGGAGGACCCGGTCTCGGTCCGGCGCTGGCAGCACGAATGCGAACGGGCCGGTGCGGATTGCGCCGCCAGGCTCGAATCCGTCGCGCTGCTCCTGGGCTCCTCGCAAGTTCAGCGCGGAGCCTGGATGTTGTGGCTGCGCACGGATGTGGCTACCGTGGAGTTCGCCGATCGCGTCGAGCCCGGGATCCGGCATCGCTACCTGGGACTCGTGGAGGCGCTCGGCGAGCATCTGGTGTGGCGGCAAAGTGGGGCGGCCGTGCAATTTCTGCGTGTATGTCCCCGCAGCGGGCGGCAATACGTGTTCGATGATCTCCGCAGCGCACTCGAGGCGGCAGCGTTTTCAGACACAGGGAAGGTGGAATACGAGGCAATGCCGAAGCGATGAACATGGACGATGCGTGACTCTCCCCCCATTTGGGGGGTCGGAGCTGCATTCAGGCACCGCTGTTGCCGCAACAAGGCCCTCAGTGCTTCGAGGAGCCTTTCATGTCCTCCATCGCGTTCGCGCGCGTGCTGTTGGCAGCAGCCTCCCTGGTCTCCCTCTCGGCGCAGGCTCTCACGTTGACCGGGAGCGTGACCGGTCCAAAGGAGAACCCACCCAACGCCTCCCCAGGCACCTCCTCGGCGATCGTCGACATGGACCTGTCGACGCACACGCTGCATGTGGTCTTCACCTTCGTCGACCTGACGGCACCCACGACCGCCTCCCACATCCACTGCTGCGCCGCGCCCCCGGGAACGGCTTCAGTCGCGACCGCCGTGCCGACATTTCCCGGCTTTCCCTCGGGAGTGACGTTCGGTAACTACGACGCCTCGTTCAACACATTGTCCGCAAGCACCTACAACCCGGCGTTCGTCAGCGCGAACGGCGGGACGGCTGCAAGCGCGGAGGCTGCGCTCTTCGCGGGACTGGCGGCCGGGCAGGCATACCTGAACATCCATACGACCGCGTTCCCGGCCGGGGAGATCCGTGCCTTCTTGAACCCGGTGCCCATCCCCGAGCCCTCGACCTATGCGTTGATGGGCGCGGGGCTGGCCGCCGTAGGGGCATTGGCGCGACGGCGTCGCGGCGAACGGTAAGCGGAGCGCGCTCTCATCCTCTTCCGATGAATGGCATTTTGGTCGCCATCAGCGTCATGAACTGCACGTTGGCGTCCAGGGGCAGCGAGGCCATCTGAACGATGGCCTCGCCGACGCGCCTCACGTCCATGCGAGGCTCCTCGCGGATCGAGCCGTCGGCCTGCGGTACGCCAGTGGCCATGCGCTCGGTCATTTCCGTGGCCGCATTGCCAATGTCAATCTGGCCCACAGCGATGTCATAGGCGCGTCCGTCGAGCGCGGCAGCCTTTGTCAGCCCCGTGATGCCGTGCTTGCTCGATGTGTACGGCGCCGAGAACGGGCGCGGCGCGTGCGCCGAGATCGAGCCATTGTTGATGATGCGTCCGCCACGCGGCGTCTGGCTCTTCATGAGCCTGAACGCCTGCTGCGTGCAAAGAAAGGCGCCCGTGAGATTCGTGTCCAGCGCCGCTCGCCATTGCTCGTAAGTCAGGTCTTCAAGAGGTACCGCTGGATTGCCGACTCCTGCATTGTTGAACAGAAGGTCGAGCCGGCCGAAGCGCTGGCGCACGACATCGAAAAGCGCCTGGACGGAGCCGGGATCGGTCACGTCCGCGGAGACTGCGAGGGCACGATGCGACAGGTCGGCCGAGGCGTCGATCGCCGCCTGCAGCGCATCCTGTCTTCGCCCGCTGAAGACAACATGCCAGCCGGCAGCGAGCAACGCTTGCGCGGCTGCACGACCAATGCCGCTGCCGGCGCCCGTGACCACGGCAATGCGAGGAAATGCGGCGTCGGTCATGGCGGTGTCCTTCCATTCAGGAGGCGTTGGAGGGGAAGGCGAGTTTAGTGTGGGCGGTAATGGCCGCTCCACCGGGTGCGACGTCACGTGCTCGCTGCCGCCAAGGCAACAGGCCTGGCGCTTGCCGACTCCCATTTGAATGCAAGACGCGCAAGACCAACCCCTCGATGCCCTCGTGATCGGCGCCGGCCCCGCGGGACTCGCCGGCAGTTTGTACCTGCGGCGCTTTCACCGCCGGGTCGAACTCATCGACCGCGGCGACAGCCGGGCTCAACGCATCCCGCTTTCTCATAACGTTCCGGGATTTCCCCGCGGCATTGCGGGCAGGGAATTGCTCGCCCGCATGCGCGAGCAACTGCAGGAGGCGAGCGGCAAGGTCAGGCTCGGCTGTGTCGAGCGGCTCGAGCGCGAGGGCGACGAGTTCATCGCCCGACTCGATGACGGAACATCATTGCGTGCCCGCTTCGTGCTGCTGGCCACCGGCACCACCGACCATGAACCGCAATTGCCTGGAGTGGCGGAGTTGCGTGCAGCCGGTCTGCTTCGTCAGTGCCCGATTTGCGATGGCCACGAATTTGCGGGCCGACGCATCGCCGTCATCGGCAGCGGTCTTCACGGGGTACGGGAAGCCCGCTTCCTGCGGCACTTCAGCGAACGCATCCTCTTCATCGCCTCGCACGCGCCGGCTGAGCCTGACGACGCGTTGCTCACGGTCTTGCGCGAACGGGACATCGACATGCTGCCCGGCACCGCGATCGCCATGCGCCCATTGCCGGACGATGGTGTCGAAATCACGATGACCGGGGGACAGACCACGCATGCCGACGTGGTTTATTCGGCACTCGGTTGCAATCCTCATGCGGAACTCGCTGTCGCGCTCGGTGCCGCCACCGACGACAGTGGCAACCTCATGATCGACGGACACTGCCGCACAAGCGTCGAGGGCCTTTATGCGGCGGGTGACGTGACCGCCGGACTCGATCAGATCAGCGTGGCGGCCGGTCAGGCGGCAATTGCCGCGACAGCGATCCATAACGCGTTGTAGCGACGGTGGATGAGTACTGACCTGTGGCTGTTACACTCGACCCGCTTTGCGACAGGTGCCGCCGCCTTCAGTCATTGGCAGCGGTTCAACGGGAAGCCGGTGTGAATCCGGCGCTGCCCCCGCAACGGTAAAGCGAGTCCAACAACAAGCAAGGTGCTGCGAAATGCCACTGGGCGACATCGCCTGGGAAGGTGCAGCAACCGAGTCGCCGATTCCACGGCGGCGCTCGCAAGCCCGGATACCGGCCTGACGCAAATGGTGGAACCGGCATTGCGGCGGGCGGTGCCTGGGCGTCGTATTGCAGGCATGCCCAGCACTCGTTCGCGCAATGGCCGGTTGTGATTCGCAACCGCGCTGCACGGGGCGTGCAGCTTGAGACAGCCCCATCTTGTCAACGACTCTTTTCCCTCGCGCGACGACCCTCGCGCTGCTGGCCGCCGTCACGGCCGCGCACGCTGACGACAGCGTCGTCGTCACCGCGACCCGCCAACCCACCCGCGTCGATGCGCAGCTCTCCGATGTCACCGTCATCGATCGAGAGCGCATCGAAAAGGCCGGAGGCCGAACACTGGCCGAGTTGCTCTCCCAGACTCCCGGCCTGCAGTTCATTGCCAACGGTGGACTGGGCAACACCCAGTCGATCTCGATCCGCGGCACCGATGTGCGGCACACGCTGCTGCTGATCGACGGCGTGCGCTACGGCTCGGCGACGCTCGGCACGCCGGTCTGGGACAACATCCCGGTCGAGCTGATCGACCGCATCGAAGTGGTCAAGGGGCCCGGCTCGGCGCTCTACGGCAGCGACGGCGTCGGCGGCGTGGTGCAGATCTTCACGCG
>DASTGE010000689.1:0-5276 GCA_035719405.1 Burkholderiaceae bacterium | reverse complement strand
CGTCCAAAACATGGACGACGGGGTGACGACGGCCTGGCAGGGGCTGGAGGTCGCGAAGCGTTCGGGCGATCCGCTGGCGCTGACCTACGCGCACCACGGACTCGCCGTCTCCTTCGAGCGCGGCGGGCGTGCTGACGAGGCCCTCCAGCATTGGGAACAGATGCGTCGCCATGCGCAAGCCGCCCGCTCGAAGTTGCAGGAGGCGTTCTCGCTGATCGGTCTGGCCGACCAGGCGCGGCTGCGAGGGCAATCCGACCTCATGGAGTCGCGAATAGCGCGGGCCATCCAGCTCTTCGAGTCCGTGCGCACGCCTGTCAATCTGGCTTTCGCGCTCAATCAGCACGCGCTCCAGCTGCGTGATCAAGGAAAGCTTCGGGAAGCGCTGGCCGAGATGGACAGAGCGGTCCGCAGTGTCGATGCGACTCAGGATGCGCTGGTCACCTCCCACATGCTCAAGTTGCGGAGCACCATTCAAGAGGCGCTTGGAAACAGTTCAGCCGCTTATGCAGATGCTGAACGCTCCTACGAGCAGACGCTGAAGGTCGGTTTTCCGCTCTATCGAAGCGAAGCGGCGCTCTATCTCGCCCATCTTTCGGCGGCGCGGGGCGACCACAAGCGGGCCTTCGCCTTTGCCACTGAAGCGAGCGAGATGCAGGCGCAGGCTGCGGTGCAACGCAACAGCGCCCGGGTGCTCCAGCTCACCCAACGTTATCGCGAGCAAAGGCGGCAGCGCGAACTCGACGAGCTGCAGCGGCGCAGTGAGCGGCAGGCGGCGGAACTGCGCACGCGCCAGCTTCAGCAGCGCTGGCTGTGGACCGTGCTCATCAGCAGTATCGCGGCGCTGCTCGGCACGGTCTTCTTCATCGTGCGGCTGCGCCGCTCGCGCGCGCAGGTTCGTGCGCTCGCTGCGGGCCTCGAGCAGCGAGTTCGCGAACGCACCGAGGAACTGGAGTCTGCGAAACGCGTAGCCGAAGCGGCGACGCAGGCCAAGAGCTCGTTCCTGGCCAACATGAGCCATGAGATCCGCACGCCGATGAACGGCATCCTCGGGATGTCGTACCTTGCGCTGCAAAGTGCGCTCGACGGGCGCCAGCGCAACTACATGGAAAAGGTTCACCGTTCCGCCGAGTCGCTGCTGGGGATCGTCAACGACATCCTGGACTTCTCGAAGATCGAGGCCGGGCACCTGGAGATCGAGTCGATCCCGTTCGCGCTCGGTGATGTGCTGGAACAGCTGGGCACATTGCTGTGCGTGCCTGCCGACGAGAAGGGGCTGGAGTTGTTGTTCGTGCTTCCGCCTGACTTGCCGACGCGGCTTGTCGGCGATCCGTCGCGGCTGAGTCAGATCCTGCTCAACCTGGGCAGCAATGCGGTGAAGTTCACCGAGCGCGGCGGGGTCACGTTGGCCATTTCGGAGGCAGGTCGCGACGACGGCCATGTGACGCTGCACTTCGAGGTGCGCGACACGGGAATCGGTATGTCTGCGCAGGCGCGCGAGCGGCTGTTCCAGCCCTTCACTCAGGCCGATGCATCGACGAGCCGGCGCTTCGGAGGAACAGGACTGGGTCTGGCGATTTCCCGCCATCTCGTCGAGGCCATGGGCGGCCGAATCGGCGTGGACAGCGAGCCTGGGCGTGGAAGCCGCTTTCATTTCAGCATCCGCTTCGGCCTTCAGCCGGGCAGCGCAGCCCGTTCTTCGAGCGATGTCCTGCCGCACGTGCGCCTGCTCGTGGTCGACGACCAACCGGCCACGCGGGAGTTGTTGTGTTCGCTGGTGTCCTCGATGGGGCTGGAGGTTGAAGCGGCGACCAGTGGCCCCGACGCATTGGAGGCCGTGGCACGGGCCGATGCGGACGACCGGCCGTTCCAGCTGCTCCTTCTCGATTGGTGGATGCCGGGCATGGATGGCATCGAATGCCTGGCGCGGATGGGGCGCGTCGGACGTCATCCACCTCCCACGGTGCTGATGGTGACGGCCTTCAACCGTGAAGAGGCCGAGCGCCAGCTGCAGGCACGCCGGCTGAAGGTGGCAGCGCTGCTGCCCAAGCCGGTGACACCATCGACGTTGCTCGACAGTTGCGCGATGGCACTCGGCCGACCCATCGCGGTGCCCCGCCGCGGCGAACAGCGGCAGGAACTGCTGAGGGCACGGCAGACCGGGCTCGCCGGCGCGCACATCCTTCTGGTGGAGGACAACAGCATCAACCAGGAACTGGCCTGCGATCTGCTGAGGCATGTCGGGGTGGTCGTGAGCATCGCCGGCAATGGTCGGGAAGCGCTGGAGTTGCTCGATCGGGAAGTCTTCGATGCAGTGCTCATGGACTGCCAGATGCCGGTGATGGACGGGTATGAGGCCACGCGCGAACTGCGCCGACGGCCCGAGTTCAAGGATCTGCCGGTGATCGCGATGTCGGCCAATGCGATGGCCGGAGACCGTGAGAAAGTCATCGACGCTGGGATGAACGACCATATCGCCAAGCCCATCCGCGTCGATGATCTGTTCGCGACGCTCTCGCGGTGGGTTCGTCCGTCTGCAGGGAATCGAATTGACGCGCGGGGGCCAGGCGTGGCGCCCCAGCGCGATGTGAGCGGCGACGTGGCCACTTTCCTGAAGGGCAACGAGGCGCTGTACGCGAGGCTCCTGGCCATGTTCCGCGCGCGCGAAGGTGACTTCGAAGTGCGGTTTCGCACCGCTCAGGAACATGGGGACATGCGTTCGGCGACGCGCTTTGCGCACGATCTCAAGGCTGTCGCCGGCAGCCTGGGCATGCCTGCACTGCAGCAGGCTGCCGGGGATCTGGAGCATGCCTGCGAGCACGATGGCAACAACGGTCGCATCGAGGTACTGCTTGCAGAGGTGATCCGACTGCTCAAGTCGTCGCTTTATCCCGCGGAGCGGGCAGGCGCCTGAGGAGGCTGCACGCGAGGGCGAGAAGCCCGGGCGGCAAGGCAGGCGCTGAATAGTTCCCTGCGAGGGAATTGTTCGGCGCCTCCCAATCTCTTCCTGACGAAGACACAGGCAGGAATTGGAGGTTCGGCTTCCGACGAAGCGGAGTCACTAAAGCTCGTCGGCTTCACTGCCGAAGATGTGTCGGGGCAAAGAAATCCAGAAGGCACCGCGCGTGTTCCCGCGTTGCGCGGCCGACGGGTATTGAAAAACTGTGATCAGTTCAGGCCCGGCGGCCACTTGAAGAGGGCAACCCTTGCCATGCGACGTCGGCCATCGGGCTTGATGGCAACGCCGAGGCACGAGGATGACAGTCAATCGAGTTGCAGGCGGGGGGCCAATTCCCACCGTGCCGCAGGGGCCGGGGAAGTCCAATTCGTTGGACGGGGGGCCGGCTCCTGTTGCAAATCCGGCGCCATCTCTGCCGGGGGCATCCACGGCGCAGGTGCCGCCGGGCAAGTCGCCAACGCACAAGACATCCGCGAAGGGCAGGGCACCTCGCAGCGCACTTGTTCACGGGCTGCGCGCGGCGACAGCAGTCGTGGGTCTGTCACGCGGCGCGCTCGTCGATCCCGCTGATCTCACGAAGGGCTATATCAAGTCGACAGAAGTCGCGCCGGGCAAGGACGGACAGACGGCCGATGCCGAAACGATCGAGTTGGCGAGGGACGTATTGGCTGCGCTCCACGGCGCAGGCCCGCCGGCGGATCAATTGGACAAGGCGCGCGCCCGACTCGCGGCCGATGCGCTTGGATTCGCCGCATCGGCTTCTGCAGAGGACTCCGCAAGGCTTTGCGAGGGGCTCGGCAAGCTTTTCCACCGTCTCGAGGCCAGCCACGGCGACAAGGCCATCGCGACGCTGGAGGCCTCGATCGTCGCGCAGACGGCCTCGGTCCTCTTCGGGCCACAAGGGACGAACGACATGCACGCCGGGACCCAGGCCGTCGAAGACCTGCTGGCGTCCGACGCGAACAGCCTGCATGAACGGATCTCGAACGCCATGGCGTCCGCGTTGCCGTCGAACGATCCGGTCTTGCTGCTGAGTGCTGCACTTGCATCTCAACCCGGCGGAATGCATCGTCTTGCCGCGCTGATGGGCGATTCTTCGATCGGCTCTGTGAGGATGGAATCACTGTCGGTGGGGTTGTCGTCCTGGCAGGAGGCGACCCAGGCCGATTTGCCGAAGGATCAGCG
Organism: Burkholderiaceae bacterium; assembly: GCA_035719405.1. Lineage (GTDB taxonomy): Bacteria > Pseudomonadota > Gammaproteobacteria > Burkholderiales > Burkholderiaceae_C > CAMLIZ01. The sequence continues at coordinate 1,135 of DASTGE010000689.1, read as the reverse complement.
CGATCTGTTGCGCCGTGCCGCCAATTACGCCGCGGGTCTTGCGGGTTCCGGGCATGCGGAGTGGAGCGGGGAGGAGTTACGCGAGGGCCGGATCGCCTACCAATCGGTGCGCAACGGCATGGTGCAGCGGGGCGAAGGCTCTGATTACGAGGCTGCCAACAAATGGCTGGAAAAGTTCGGCAGCAAGTGGCTGGAGCGGACCAGTGAGCGCAACATCCGCGCGACCTCGACGTTCTATGGCGGCGCGCTCAATGCCGCGTCCACCTTGATTCCGAAGCAGTCCAAGACGATTCCGTTCCGCAAGACGGCGATGCAGGCGGCTGCTCAGGCGGCCAGCGCCGCGGGCGTGCTCCCCGAGCCCTTGGCGGCGTGCCAGGAGATGGACCGGGACGGAGCGAAGCTGCGCAAGCTGCTTGGCGAGCGCGAGGCGGTACGGTCCGGCGTTCGCCAAAGCGCCGAGGAAGTTGCCCTCGACAAATTGGCCAAGCGATGCCTGGACCTGCTGAAGCTTGGAGAATTGCCTGTGCTTCAGGCATTGCCAACGCTGACGCCACTGTCAAAGCTGCCCGAGCTCAATATGCCCATCCTGACCGGCTTGGCGCTGGCCGGCATTCGAAAGTCGGTGCCCGAGTTCGACGCGCTCGGTCCCGAATTCGCAAAGGAGTGGGCCAAGCTGGAGACCGGCGGGCCGAACGTCGCGCAGGTTCTGTCCTTGCTGACCACCTGCATGCTGTCGCAGTGCATGTCACGCGCTGACCATGCAACGCCTTCGTGGCGGGGGCGACCATCGTTGCTCGAACGAGGCAAGCATGCCGATTCACTGGCGCAAGAGGCTGTGGCGGATTTCGGCTCGGCGGCGACGCACGCGGGCGACTTCGCATCCGCGTGCGGGCTTCCGCAGGATGCTCCACTCGTCTTGATGGCCGGCCTGGCAACGCAGGCTCGACAACAGCTTCAATCCCTTCCGCCCTGGCAACTGCACGAGTTGTCGACAGCGCACTTCGAAGCCATCGAAGAGTCCTTTGGCCGCGAGCAGTGGTCGGCTCTTCCTGAGGCTTTCAAGGAGGCGTGGAACCAGCTCAAGCAGGAAAAGACCGGCGCCTCGGAGGTCGCTGCGCTGATCCACGGCGGCCTG
>DASTGE010000688.1:0-4593 GCA_035719405.1 Burkholderiaceae bacterium | reverse complement strand
GTGACCCCTGCCGGGGCGCCTTCGAGCGAGACGGTGACGGCATTGGGCGCCTTGATGGAGACCTTGAACGACAGCGGCGAACCTGCCTTGCCGCTTGTCGAGACATCTCTGACGACGGGCGCCACGGGAGTCGGCGCTGGGGGGTCGGCTGTTACGGTCAGCATCGGCAGCAGTCCTGCCACGTTCGGTGTACCCAGGCCGGTCACCATGTCGAAGCCGGGGTGGGCGGAACATTGCAGCCCGCAGGTCCCGTTGCCGCCGCTGATGATGTCAGCGAACGCGGAGGCGTAGTTGCCGGGGGCGCTTGCCGAGGTGTAGATCGTGATGTGAGGCAGGCCGATCGCCGCTTTGCCGCCTTGTTGCCGCAATGCATTGCCCGCGGCGATCAGTCCGGCCCATTGAGGTGTGGAAATGCTGGTGCCGCCGCCCGCCACCCAATGCACACCCGCCTTGTCGGCGACGGCCACGTACTGGCCTGACATCGGGTCGGCGTTGAACGCCACATCGGGTACGGCGCGCTGCGACAGGACGCTGATTCCTGGCGCGCCGGCTTGATACAGGGGCGCGGACACGTAGGCGCTGATCCCGCCGCCGCTGCCTGACCACGCGGTCTCACCGCGCGTTGCAGTGCCGTTGTAGCTGAGAGTGGTGCCGCCTACGGCGAGAACATTGGGTGACACCGCCGGCCATGACACTTCGGCACCGTTGTCTCCGGTCGCCGCGAGGTAGGTCATACCGGCGGCCTGGAACACGGGATCCACCGACGTCACCCAGCCGCCCTCCGTCGCCCCGAAACTCATCGAGACGATGCCCGGGCCCATGCTGTTGGCAAGCTGGATTGCGCCCAGGAGACTGTCGAGTTGGGAGTCCGGCGACTCGATGAGGATGATGCGCGCGCGTGGCGCCATCGCATGCGCCCACTCCACATCGAGCGCGGCCTCGGTGGCCCAGCCCGTGTCGCTCGACGTCGGCGCCGACGCGCTCATGCCGCCCGCCTTCGTCGCGAACACCGTCGAGAGGATGCAGCCTTCGGTGCTGGATGCGGGCAGCAGCGGCAGGGTCGCGGTGGGGGCGATTGCCTTCTGCGTGCACGTCGGCAGTCCGAACTTCCTGTTGAACGCGGCGAGGGCCGAGGCGATGTACGGCGAGTGATACGCGATGATGATGTAGATCGTCTGGCCCGCGCCCATCTGGGCGAGTTGCTCTTTCGTCGGTGTCACTCCGGTGGCGGGAAGTGACGGCAGGCCGTACGCCGCGCGGATTTGTGCCGGGGTATAGACCGCGCCCCCGGCCGCCGCGTTCGGCGCGATCGTGCCGGCCGCTTGTGCAGTCCTCGCCGCGGCCGCGTAAGCGCGGCGCGACTCGAGCATCGCCTGCAGCGTCAGGCGCTTCGTCGACAAGGAAGAAAGCCCGGGTGACACCGTGAATGATCGAGGTGCCATCCGCGCGGTCGCAATGTTGTTCAGCGCATCGGCGTCATCCGGCTCGTCAAGCAAGGCCGGCGCGAGATGGAACGTGGGCAGGGCTTGTCGGGCGGCAAGCTCAGGAGGCAGCAGCGGAAGGGCGCCGGGCGGTGAGATAGTCCCGGCGAGCGAGAAGCTTTGCGCGTCGGCATCGACCTGCGGCCTGTCATCGCCGCCGCCCCCGCAGCCGGCGAGCGCGGCAATCGCCGCGATCGCCGCAGTCGCGGCCCAGATGCGTTTGAACCGGCTGACGTTGTTCGAGCAAGGCATGGTCCTCTGACGCTCCCGAAGGTGCCCAAGGGCCACGCTGGACGACGTTTCAGGACCGGCGTGCCTTGTCTTCAATGCCGTGCACGCCAGCCGGATCGTCGGCAACCCCGCTACCGTGGCGACTCACGATCAAATCGTGAAGGCGCTGTAGGCCGGAGGCTTTGCGTCCCCGCCTTTCGGCGAGTTTGCCCTTGTGGAATGAATCGACGAAGCCCGTGACCGAGTACGACTCAAGGCTCGTTCAGGGGACGGGAACAGCATAACCGCCCGACTTACGAATCGACACAGATGCCGATCCGATTTCGGCCGGCGCCGTGATTGATTTGTCGCTCTTGGGGCGGCGGGAGCGGCGGGCCGCCCAGGCTCCTAGACCAAAACTAGGGTCTTGTGTCCTCGATGCGGGCGTCGGCGAACGCCTTGCGCCACTCGTCATAGTCCTCACCGTTTCGGGCGGGTCGCGAGATGTGCGCGTCGGTGCAATGGGTCGGCCCGGCAGAAGACAGCAAATGCGCGTGCAGCATGTGCTGCGTGCCGTCGGGGAGCAGGTAAATGACGAGGAAGGTCTTGGGGTTCAGCGGCGCCCGGTACACGTTGTCTCGATCGGGCATTCCTGGCTGGGCCATGATGGCCTTCAAGCCGGAGCCGGCGCATTCGCGGGGCGTGATCGGCTTCTTTGCATCGGAAAGAGAAACCTCGACCTTGTAAGTCCCATCGTTGCCGACCATGCGGGGCGCTGATCCTGCCGCCTGCCCGGGTTGCTGCCGCATCTCGATGACAGGCAGGCTGGGCACATTGACGGTGAAGTCGGGGGCGGGAACCTTCACCTCCAAGGCGGCGGCGAACGAGTGGACACCCATCAGGGACGCGACGAACAGCAAGGGGAGCGTGCGCATCAGGCGATTGTGGAGCAACAACTCACGGCGCGATCAGGTCCGTCCTGCAGTGAATCGGCGGATTTCGTGGGGAATTCGGCACTGCATGCAATGGCGTGGGTGGCTGGCGGAGGGGGTCCGGATTTCTGCCGCCCAGGCTCCTCGCCCCGCGATGCGGCGAACGAGGCTGCACAATCGCCGGATGGTCGCTCCCAAGGGCTCGGAAACGGCGCTGAAACGCTATGCCTCCAAGCGTGACTTCAGCGTCACTCCCGAGCCTGCGCCGACGCGCACCCGCAAGCCAAAGGCGCTGTCCTTCGTGGTGCAGAAGCACTGGGCGTCGCGGCTGCACTACGACCTGCGGCTGGAGCTCGACGGTGTGCTGCTGAGCTGGGCCGTGCCCAAGGGGCCATGTTTCGATCCGCACGAAAAGCGCATGGCCATCCACGTCGAGGACCACCCGGTTCCATACGGCAGCTTCGAGGGAACGATCCCGCCGAAGCAGTACGGCGCGGGTACCGTGATGGTGTGGGACAACGGCACCTGGGAGCCCGTGGGCGATCCGCAGGACGGCATGCGCGAAGGCAAGCTGGTGTTCCGGCTGCACGGCCAGAAGCTCGCAGGTCTGTGGGAGTTGGTACGCATTGCCAAGCCGGGCGACCGGCAGGAGGCGTGGATCCTGTTCAAGAAGCGCGATGAGTGGGCGCGGCCGCTTGCCGAATACGACGTGATCGCCGCGTTGCCGGACAGCGTGATCGACCATCCGCTGGGGCCGTTGGAGGAGCGCGAGCCTCGCGTCGAAATAAGAACCCAGGCTTTGCCCTCCCCGCCTCTTGTAGCCGATACCCTCGCCGGCGCAGTGAAGGCGGTCCTGCCGCAGACCCTGCCGCCGCAGCTTGCCACGCGGGCCGAGGACCTGCCCTCGCAAGGCCGCTGGCGCTACGAGCTGAAGCTCGACGGCTATCGCCTTCTTGCCCGCATCGACCACCGTGGCGACGCCCGGCTCATCACTCGGCAGGGCAACGACTGGACCGATCGCATGGAGTCACTGGCCGCGGACGTGAAGTCGCTGGGCCTGTCCGACACCTGGCTTGACGGCGAGATCGTCGTGCTCGACGACAAGGGCGTGCCGAGCTTCAATGCGCTGCAGAACGCCTTCGACGTGTCGCGTACGCGCAGCATCGTCTACTTTGTGTTCGACATGCCGTTCTGTGAAGGCTATGACCTGCGTCAAGTCCCATGGGAGCAGCGGCGCGCGCTGCTGAAACAGCTCCTGGGTCCGCGCGTCGGCGAGCGGGTGCGGTTGAGCGAGGACTTCGACGCCGACCCGCGCAGCCTGCTGGAATCGGTGCGCAAGCTCGGCATGGAAGGCCTGATCGCCAAGCGTGTCGATGCGCCGTATGCGTCGCGCCGCGCTGAAACGTGGCTCAAGATCAAGCTCCAGGAGCGTCAGGAATTCGTGGTCGGCGGCTTCACCGAACGCGGGGGCGGCAAGGGCGAAGTCGGCAGCATGCTGCTTGGCTACTACGACGACCAGGGCCGGCTGCTCCAGGCAGGCAGTGTCGGCACGGGCTGGAACGCGAAGACTGGCCGCGCGCTGTTTCAGCGGCTTGTCGCGATCGAAACCGATGTCTCGCCGTTCACTGAAGGCGGCGTGCAGCCCGGCCGGTGGTCGCGTCGCGCCGCGGGCTCCGAGCGCTGGGTGAAGCCCGAGTTGGTCGCGGAGGTGAGCTTTGCGGAATGGACGCCGGACGGACACATCCGGCATGCGATCTTCGAGGGCCTGCGCGACGACAAGCCGGCCGCCGAGATCCGGCGCGAGAAGGCGGCGTCCGTCGCGCCTTCATCTGCCCGTCCTCTGGTCACGCCGCGCGTGGGCTCGGTGAAGGTCTCCAACCCGGAGCGGGTGATCGATCCTTCCACCGGGCTCAAGAAGCTCGATCTCGTGCGCTATTACGAAAGCGTGGCCGAGTGGATGCTCCCGCACC
>DASTGE010000687.1:0-3514 GCA_035719405.1 Burkholderiaceae bacterium | reverse complement strand
GGGAAATTCGATCTTCTACCTGGATTCCTCAAACCAGGCCGTCGTGCGTACCGGGTTTGACGGCAACACCCAGGACTTATCTTTCACCAATCCTACAAAGCAGGTTTATACGCACTATGTCTGGCCGCTTGCGGCGGCGGCGACCCTGCCGTCCCTGGCAGCGGCGCGCCCTCAGGCGCGCCGACCGCCAAAGGGCAATTCAAGGCAGTGGTTTCGTTCGGCGACAGCCTGAGCGACGTGGGCACCTATACCCCGGCCACCTCGCTCGCGGGCGATGGCTCGGCGCCCTACCTGGGCGGCAAGTTCACGACCAACGACAACGTCAACGGCAGCACAGTGTGGGTCGAGAACATTGCAGCCTCGCTCGGCACGCTCGTCACGCCCGCCGAGGTGGGCTTCGGCGGTTCGTCGGTGCGCTGTCCTGCAGCGGCGAATCCGGCCCTCGCAGGGACGTGCACCGCCTACGGTCAGGGCGGATCTCGGGTCACCGACCCGAATGGCATCGGCAAGGACGGCGGCGCGCTGACCGTGCCCGTGGTCACGCAAATCGCGAACCACCTCGTCCGCTTCGGCAGCTTCAAGAGCAGTGACCTGATCTTCGTCTGGGCGGGCAACAACGACGTGCTGGTTCAGTTCGGCGCTTTCGCCGCCAAGGCCACACAGATCCAGTCGGACGCCGCTGCCGGTCGCATCAGTGCGGACCAGGCGAACAACGCTCTATTCGTAGCGCAGACGGAAGCTCAGGCGGCGGTCAAGCAGGCGGCGCTCGAGCTGGCCGGCTACGTGCGCGACCAGATCCTGGCCAAGGGCGGTCTTTACGTCGCCGTCGCCACGCTGCCCGACATCGCCGACACGCCCTTCGGCAAGTCCGTGCCCGCATCGGCCCAGCCCGTGCTGAGGGACTTGTCGCGTGTGTTCAACCTCTGGCTCACCGATGGCCTCACCGGGCAGCCTGTGCGCCTGATCGACACCTTTGCGCTCAACAAGGCCATCATCGCCGACCCGGCCGCAGCGGGCTTCGTGAACGTCACCGCAACTGCCTGTGACCCGGCAAAGATCAACACGATCACAGGCGGGAAGGTCACCGATGGCTCCTCGCTGTTCTGCAGCAGCACCCTGGGGGCGCCGTACAACGGCTTGCGTGCCGGAGCCGCCGCGACCACCTGGTACTTCGCAGACGGAGTGCACCCGACCACCGGCGGGCATAAGGCCATCAGCGATGCCTTCAGCCATCAGCTTGCCGCTTTCGGATGGCTGTAACCCGCACGAGGAGAACAAACATGAGAACCCCATTTGTCCGGCTGTCTGTCAGTCTTTCGGTTGCCATCGCCACGATCCTCTCTGCCGGCACTGCTTGTGCGCAGTCGAACGTCATCAAGTTCGGTGTTGCCGAGTACACGACGCACTCGCGCAGCAATGGCATCACGGGCGTCGGCGTACCGCCAGGCGCTGACGCTGAAACAGGAGATGCGCCAACCGTCATCGTGGAGTACGAGCGCCTGATAACGCCCAACGTCGGCGTCGAGCTGGCCCTGGGGATTCCGCCCAGGATCAAGGCACGCGCCACGGGATCCGTGGCGTTCCTCGGCGACGACGTGCTGTCGGCGCGCAACGTCTCGCCGGTCCTGCTGATGACTTACCACTTCGGGAGTCCGGGTGACAAGTGGCGGCCCTACGTCGGCGTCGGCGCCAACTACACCACCTTCCGTAGCATCAAATCCCGACTCGCGCCCAAGGTGGAGATGGGTGACTCCTACGGATGGGCGGCGAAGGGCGGCATCGAGTACGTCGTCAACCAGGACTGGAGCGTGTTTGCCAGCGTCACCGCGCTGAAGGTCAAGACCAAGCTGGTCGCCAGCGGCGCGACGGTGTTGCAAACGACCATCGACATCCGCCCGGTCATCTATACGCTCGGCGCCGCGTACCGGTTCTGAACCCGCGCCCGAGCGGGACGATCAGAAGGGGTTGTTGCGAGCGCGTGTGACCGCGATCTCGCCAAGCCGCTGGTGTCCCATGATCCCCGGTGCGGTGAGCCCGGCCCACAGATAGGCGCTGGGCGTGGTCGCAATCGTCTTGGCAGGGTCGGTGGTGCACTCGTTGGGCAGCGATGCGGTGTCAGACGTCTTGCACAACGGCGTCTTCACATCGGTGAGGCTGTACGACGTCGGAAAGCGCGACATGTTCAGGAACTCGGTGTCGCCGAAGGCCAGGCCGATCATGTGACCGTCGTTGATCAGTGCCTGCCTCAAGCTGCTGTTGAAGCTGCTGCTGAGCTGCGAAAGCACGGTGGCACGGCTGGACGGCGCACCGCTGACCTGCGCGAACGGCGTAAGGCTCACGTCGGGCAGTGTGAGCACCACGACTTTCGCCCCGGCAGTGGCCATCCGGTTGACCTGGTTGCCCAGCACCGCGCCGCGGTCCTTCACGGCGGCAATTGCAGTGCTCAGGTTGGTGCTGCCCGCTTCCACCGCGGCATTGAGCTCCAACACATCGTTCAGCCCCGCCAGCACGGTCACCAGGTCCTTGCCGCTGAACGCGCCGCCGGCGGCGAGAAAGTTGTCGACCTGCGTCTTCACGTCGGCCGCCTTGGCCCCGACAGTGGCAAGACTGCGGCTGGGCGCGCTCGTCGATGTGCCCTTGCACGCGTCGAACGGAAGGCCGAAATTGGACGCCAGGTACTGGTTCCAGATGGGGTAAGTCGTGCAGTCGATGGCGCCTGTGGTGGTGAGGTTGTTGAGGCCGTACTTGCGGCCCTCGGGCGGCACGAGCACGCTCCATTCGTCTCCGAACGAGAGCACCCGCACGGGGACGAAAGGCTCGAGCTGGGTGCCGCCGCCGCAAGCTGCCATGAGCGCCAGCACGCCGGCTGCTGCCGTGATTGCAAGGCCGCGCAGCAGGCGGGCGGGAGTCAGGCTGAAGTTCATTCAATCTCCGTGGATGGATACAGGCAAATCGGTACCGGAAGTTTTCAGCGCGCGGCAGCCGCCCTTTGCAGGCGATCGCGCACGCCTTCCCACTCGGGTGTGTCGGGCGGTTGCTCGACCAGGATGCGCTGAACGCCGAGGGCATCGAGATCGCGCAGCACCGAGAACAGCTCCTGGGCGGCGAGCGCTGCGTCCGCAGGCATCGCCAGCATGAGTACGTCAGGGCGTGCGTCCGGCCGAAGCGTGCGGGAATATACCGCCAGCCCCGAAGCCTCCTCTTCGCCGCACTGCGCGAGAGCTGACTGCAACACGTCGCTGCTCACCAACTGCACAGTGGCTCGAGGCGCGTAATGCGATGCAAGCGTGCCGGAGGCGCGGGGCGCTGCCGCATCACGGTCGAGCAGGCTCTCGCCGGCTGCCGCCTCGATGAGCTCGCGCGTGAGCATGCCGGGTCGCAACAGCACGGCATGACCGCGAGTGCAATCGACGATCGACGACTCGATGCCGACCTCGCACGGGCCACCGTCGAGCACCCATAGCAGGTCGCCGAATTCCTGCGCGACATGCGCAGCCGTGGTCGGGCTGACCCG
>DASTGE010000686.1:0-6339 GCA_035719405.1 Burkholderiaceae bacterium | reverse complement strand
AAATTGACATTCAGCGATCTGGAGCAATGGCTCAATGAGCGGCGGGTGACGGAGATCGAGTGCCTCGTGCCCGACCTCACCGGCGTTGCGCGGGGAAAGATCCTTCCGCGCGAAAAGTTCACCGAGGATCGGGGCATGCGCCTGCCCGAAGGCGTGGTGGCCATGGGCGTGACGGGCGAGTTCCCGCAGGAAGGCCCGTATTACAACGTCATCAGCCGCACCGATTCCGACATGCAGCTCAGGCCCGACCCGGCGACGGCGCGCATCGTGCCGTGGGCCGTGGACCCGACCGCGCAGGTCATCCACGATTGCTATGACCGCAGCGGACAGATCGTCGCCCACGCGCCCCGGTCCGTGCTTCGAAAGGTATGCGAGCTGTACGCCTCCACTGGTTGGGAGCCGGTGGTCGCGCCGGAGCTGGAGTTCTACCTGGTCGCGCGCAACACGGACCCTGACATGCCGTTGAAGCCGCCCATCGGACGCAGCGGGCGGGCGGAGACCTCGCGGCAGGCGTATTCGATCGACGCGGTCAACGAGTTCGATCCGCTCTTCGAAGACATCTACGACTACTGCCAGCAGATGGAGCTGAACGTCGACACGCTGATCCACGAGGTCGGTGCCGGCCAGATGGAGATCAACTTCTTCCATGCCCATCCGCTCGCATTGGCCGACGAAGTCTTCTTCTTCAAGCGGACGGTGCGCGAAGCGGCACTCAGGCACAACATGTTCGCGACCTTCATGGCCAAGCCGATCGCGGGCGAGCCGGGCAGCGCGATGCACATCCATCAGAGCATCGTCAACAGGGCGACGGGCCGCAACCTCTTCAGCAACGACGACGGATCTCCAAGCCCCGAGTTCTACTGGTACATCGGAGGTCTGCAGCGCTACATCCCCGCCTGCATGGCCTTGTTCGCGCCCTATGTCAATTCGTACCGGCGCGTCGCGCGCTACACGGCGGCTCCGATCAACATCCAGTGGGGCATCGACAACCGCACCGTGGGCATCCGTTCGCCGTTGGCATCGCCCGCCGCGCGACGGATCGAGAACCGCGTGATCGGGGCCGACGCCAACCCCTACGTCGCGCTCGCGGCGACCCTCGCGTGTGGCTGGCTCGGCATCAGGAACCGGATCGAGCCCACGCAGGAATGCAAGGGCGATGCGTATCTCGGCGACTATCAGCTGCCGCGCAGTCTGAGCGAGGCCTTGCAGCTGCTGCGCGACGAGACCGACCTGCACGAGATCCTCGGCACCGGCTTCGTGACCGTCTATACCGAGGTCAAGGTGATCGAGTACGAGGAGTTCATGAAGGTCATCTCGCCCTGGGAGCGTGAGCACCTGCTGCTTCATGTCTGAGGCGTCGCATGACGCGCACGACGAGAGAGTGGCAGGCGGCAGACGCGGCGCACTTCCTGCATCCGTTCACCGATTTCCGCGCCCTGGCCAGCCGCGGTTCGCGCATCATCGTGCGCGCCGATGGCATCCATCTTTGGGATTCGGATGGACATCGCATCCTCGATGGGATGTCGGGCCTGTGGTGCGTGAACGTCGGATACGGGCAGCAGGCGCTGGTGGATGCGGCGACGCGCCAGATGAAGGAGCTTGCGTTCTACAACGCCTTCTTCCAGACCGCGACGCCGCCCGCGATCGAACTGGCCGAACTGCTCGCGGAAGTCGCGCCACCGCAGTTCCAACGCGTCTTCTACACAAGCTCGGGTTCGGAGAGCAACGACACCATCGTGCGCATGGTGCGCCGCTATTGGGATGTGCTGGGCCACCCGGAGCGTCAGGTCATCATCAGCAGGCGCAACGGCTATCACGGCTCGACGATGGCAGGTGCATCATTGGGCGGGATGGCTGCGATGCATGCTCAAGGCGGACTGCCCATCCCCGGCATCGTGCACATCGAGCAGCCCTACCACTGGGCCAACGGCCGGGACATGCCCCTCCAGGAGTTCGGCCTGACCGCGGCCGGATGGCTGGAAGAGAAGATCAAGGAAGTCGGACCGCACAAAGTGGCCGCGTTCATTGGCGAGCCGGTGCAAGGCGCGGGCGGAGTGATCATTCCGCCTCCCACTTATTGGCCAGAGATTCAGCGCATCTGCGACAAGTACGACATCCTGCTGGTGAGCGACGAGGTGATCTGCGGCTTCGGCCGCACCGGCCACTGGTTCGGCTGCGAGCGCTTCGGGACGAGGCCGGATCTCATGGCTTTCGCCAAGGGCGTCACTTCAGGCTATGTGCCTCTTGGCGGGGTGCTGGTGGGCGACCGCGTGGCCCGGGTGCTCGTCGATGAAGGGGGTGAGTTCGAGCACGGCTTTACCTATTCGGGCCATCCGGTGGCGTGCGCGACCGCCGTCGCCAACATCGGCCTGATCCGGCAGCTTGGGCTGGTCGAGCGCGTGCGTGACGATACCGGTCCTTATCTTGCGGACCAGTATGCGTTGCTGGCCGAGCATCCGCTGGTCGGTCAGGCCGAGACGTGCGGCCTGATGGGTGCGTTGCTGCTGCTGAAGGACAAGGCAATGGGCCTGCCCTTTGCGCCGGACTTGGCGGTGGGCATGCTTTGCCGCAGCCATTGCTTTGCCAACGGCCTGATCATGCGTGCCGTCGGCGACAGGATGATCGTCGCTCCACCTCTGATCATCACGCGCGAGCAGATCGACGAGATGATGGAACTGATCCGCCGTTGCCTGGACCTCACGCTCGAGGATGTGAGGCGCAATGGCTGGCTTTGACCTCAGGGCCGCGGCCCGGTAAGTCGACGCACTCGATGCCCGCCTTCGTGGGCATCGGGCGGATCTTCACTGCAAAGACGCTCGGCGTGCCAGCCACATCGTCGCTTCAGCGGGCTTCCTCGGGCTCCGGCATCGTCGCCGCCATCCGCCGCTGTTCGCGCTGCGCGACCCATGCATAGGCAGTCGGCAACACCAGCAATGTCAGCAATGTGGCCGACACCAGCCCGCCGATGACCACAATCGCCAGCGGGCGCTGCGTTTCCGCACCGATCGCATGTGACAGTGCCATCGGGAACAGCCCCAGCATCGCGAGCAGCGCGGTCATCAGCACGGTTCGAAGCCGCGTGAGGCTGCCTTCACGAACGGCATCGTGCACGTTGAGCCCGTGGGCCCGCAACTGGTTGAAATAGGTCACCATCACGACGCCGTTCAGCACCGCCTGCCCGAACAATGCGATGAAGCCGATCGCCGCCGACACCGACAGCGGAATCCCGGTGATCGCGAGGGCAACGATGCCTCCGATCATCGCGAACGGAATGTTGGCGACGATGAGCAATGCGTTGCGGAACGACTTGAAGGCATCGAACAGAAGCAGGAAGATCAACAGGATCGACAGCGGGACGACCCACGACAACCGCTTCATCGCGCGCTGCTGGTTCTCGAACTCGCCCGACCACACGACCTGATACCCCGCCGGCAGCTTCAACTCGCGGTCCGCCGCCGCCTGCAGATCGGCCACCACCGAACCCATGTCCCGTCCATGGATGAAGATGCCTATCGACGCGACGCGCTGCCCGTTCTCGCGTGCGATGTTCATCGCACCGGAGCCGCGATCCACATGCGCGAGCAGCGACAGCGGCACCTGTGCACCTGAGGGCGTCGACACCAGCAGCCGCGGCAGTTGGTCCAGCGTGCGCACATCAGGCGCGAGCCGCACGACGACGGCAAAGTGCCGCTCGCCTTCCCACAGCTCGGACGTCGACTTGCCTGCAAGCGCGGTCTCGACCACGTCCTGAATGTCGCCTACGTTGACGCCGTAGCGCGCGGCAGCTTCACGGTCGATGTCGACGCGCACCTGTGGCAGCTGACCCTCACGGTCGATGAACGCCCGCGACACTCCCGGCATCGCACGGGCGACATTGCTCATCCGGTTCGCGAGACGTTCCAGTTCGCCGAGATCGTCGCCCCGGATCTTGACCACGACCTGTCCATCGACCTGCGAAATGCTCTCCAGCACGTTGTCGCGGATCGGCTGCGAAAACGACGTCTCGATGCCGGGAAGCTGCGAGGTCGCTTCATCCATGGCGTCGATGATCTTGTCCTTCGTGATGCCCGGCCGCCACTGGCTCTCCGGTTTGAATCCGACGAAGGCCTCGAAGCCGTTGAAGATCTTTGGGTCGGTGCCATCATCAGGGCGACCGACCTTGCTCACCACTGTCTGAACCTCGGGCACGGTGCGCAACTGATCGCGGATGCGGCGCGCCGTCTGCTGCGCCTCGGCGGGCGACACCGAAGGAGGCAACGTCGCATTGACCCACACCGTGCCTTCATCCAGTTCGGGCAGGAACTCCGATCCCAGCCTCGTGGCAAGCAGACCAGCTGCGACAAGCGCGGCCACGGCGATGAGCATCACCGGCCCCGGCCTCTCGATTGCCCATTGCAGCGCCGGCTCGTACAGCCGCTTGCACCCGCGCACGAGACGGTTGTCCCCATGCGGCACGTTCTTTCGCAGCAGCAGCAGGCACAGCAGTGGCACCAGCGTGAGCGCAAGCACAAGCGATCCGACCAGGGCCGATGTGACGCTCCACGCCATCGGCGAGAAGATACGGCCCTCGTGCCGTTGCAGCGTGAAGATCGGCAGGTGCGCAGCGATGATGATGATCATCGAGAACAGCGTGGGCCGACCCACCTCCACCGTGGCCTGCATCACCGCGCGCAGGCGGTCGGGCTTGCGCTTCATCTGTTCTTCCGACAGCTCGCCCAGCCTTCGGAAAATGTTCTCGACCACGATCACTGCCCCATCGACGATGATGCCGAAGTCCATCGCGCCCAGCGACAGCAGGTTGGCTGGAATGCCGACGAAGGTCAGGCCGAGAAAGGTGGCCAGCAGCGACAGGGGAATCACCGCCGCCACGATCGTCGCGGCGCGCAGGTTCTGCAGGAAGAGGAACAGCACCAGCATCACCAGCATCGCCCCTTCCGTAAGGTTGGCGAACACAGTGTGCAGCGTTTTGCCGATGAGCCAGGAGCGGTCGTAATAGGCGACGATTTGCACGCCCTTCGGCAGACCATGGTCGTTCAGCTCGTCGAGCTTGTCGTGCAGCAGCGCCAGCACCTTCGACGGGTTCTCGCCCTTGCGCATCACCACCACGCCGTTGACGATGTCGTCGGCATCGTCCTGCCCGGCCAGTCCCTGTGGCGGATACTGGCCTACTCGCACGTTCGCCACGTCGCGAATCAGAACCGGGGTGCCATTGTTCTCGGCCACGACCACGCGCTCGATGTCGGCCGAGGTGCGGAAGCTGCCGAGCGAGCGGACGAGATACTGCTGGCGCCCTTGCGACATCGCGCCGCCACCCGCATTGCCGTTGGCCCTTTGCAGCGCCGTGAAGAGTTGCGACAGGGTGACCTTGTGATCGCGCAGCCGTTCAAGGTCGGGGTTGACCTCGTACTGCTTGATGGCCCCGCCCATCGTCACAAGGTCCGCCACGCCCGGCACCTGGCGCAAGGCTTTCTCGACCTGCCAGTCCTGGATTTCGCGCAGTTCGCGCGCGCTGTAGCCGTCGCCTCGAAGGCGAAAGCGCATGATCTCGCCGATGGCGGTGGAAGGCGGTGGTACTTCGGTGTCGACGCCCTGCGGCAGATCCACCGAGCGCAGCCGCTCCAGGATCTGCTGCCGTGCCTGCTGATCGGTCGCCTTGTCGTCGAAGGTGGCCATCATGAAGGCCAGACCATACTGCGTATGGGTGAACAGCCGGACCGTGTTGGGAATGCCGGTGAGCGCGATCTCGATGGGGATCGTCACCTGCTTCTCGACCTCCTCCGCCGCGCGGCCCGGGTACAGCGCGATCACGTTGACCTGCGTGTCCGAGACATCGGGGAAGGCTTCGACCGGAAGATTGCGGAACGCGATGACGCCGGCCCCCACGAACAGCGCCAGGCCGAGCCAGACGAACAGCGACTGGCGCAGCGCGAAGTTGACGATACGGTTCATGTCAATTCAGCTGAGAACTGCCATCGGATCGATGGCTCGCTTCCACCATCTGGTTCAGATAGAGCCCGCCGCCGACCACGACGCGCTCTCCCGCCTTCACGCCGTTGAGCGCGAGCCACGACTGCGGGCCGCCGCTGCGCACGTCGATCGTCCGGCGCTCGAATCGGCCGGGGCCGGTCTGCACGAAGACGTAGGTCTTGTCGCCAAACTGGAAGACCGCGTCGGCCGGCACCATCGGCAGGGACGAGGGGACATGGGCGCTCGCCGTCACGAACATCTCCGCCTTGAGCTTGCGCTCGGGATTGGCGACCCGGGCGCGGACCTTCACCGTGCGCGCCGTCGGGTCGACCGTCTCGCCAATCGTCATCACACTCGCGTCGAATGTCTTGT
>DASTGE010000685.1:0-8358 GCA_035719405.1 Burkholderiaceae bacterium | reverse complement strand
GGGCCACCTTTTTCACTCTGGGATGGGTCGCTGAGCGACACCCCACGCTCGTGCGCGAAATTGTCGCCCAGGGCCACGAAATGGCCAGTCACGGCTATGGGCATGAGCGCGCGAGTGATCTCAGCCGGCTGGCCTTCCTGCGGGACATTACCCACGCGAAGCGCATCCTGGAAGACATCGCGGGCGTCCCGGTGTGCGGGTATCGGGCACCCAGTTTCTCCATCGGTGAGCGAAACCTGTGGGCTTTCGACTGTCTCGCCGAGGCGGGCTACCGCTACAGCTCGAGCATCTACCCCATCCGCCACGACCACTACGGCATGCCTGATGCGCCACGGTTTGCGCATCAGGTGCGCCACGGCCTGATTGAAGTCCCTGTGACCACCGTGCGCATCGGCAGCCGCAACCTTCCATCGTCCGGTGGTGGATATTTCCGGTTGCTGCCATATGCGGTGTCTCGTTGGCTGCTCGACCGAGTCAACCGCACCGACGGGCAGCCGGCGATCTTCTATTTCCATCCCTGGGAGATCGATCCCCAACAGCCGCGCATTCCGGGGATCGATGCCAAGACACGCTTTCGCCACTATGTGAACCTGCACAGGGTGGAGCAGCGGCTTCAACGGCTGCTGCGTGATTTCCATTGGGGCCGGATGGACGAGATCTTCCTGCAGCCGGCGCATCACTGAAAACGCGAGAGCGATGTCGATCACCGTCCAGCAATTGCATGTCCGCGATGCCAACGCTGCGCAGCGCTGGGACAGTTTCGTCCGTGCTTGCCCGACGGCAACGTTCTTCCATCGGTCGGGTTGGCAACAGGTGATCGGCGACGTGTTTCGCCATCGCACCTTCTTTCTCTACGCAGAGCGCAACGGCCGCGTCGAAGGCGTGCTGCCTTTGGCCGAGGTGAGGAGCCTTCTGTTCGGCCATTCGATTGTCAGTCTGCCGTTCGCCGTGTATGGCGGAGTGGCGGCGGTCAGCGAAGCGGCTGCACATGCGCTCGAAGAGCGTGCTCAACGGCTGGCGCGGGAGCGTGGCGCTCAACACCTGGAATTGCGCCAGGTCCAGTCGCGGCACCCCGAGTGGCCGCGCCAAGATCTGTACGTTACCTTCCGCAAGGAAATCCTGCCCGAGGTCGAGGCCAACATGCTCGCCATTCCGCGCAAGCAGCGCGCGATGGTTCGCAAGGGTATCAAGAGCGGGCTGCAGGCCCGGATCGATTCGGATGTCGACCGGTTCTTCCCGCTGTACGCCGACAACGTTCATCGGCATGGAACCCCGGCCATGCCCAAGCGTTACTTTCAGGCATTGCTGTCGGTGTTCGGGCGCGATGCCGAGGTGCTGACCGTGCAGTCGCCGGAGGGCGTGCCCGTTTCGAGCGTCCTCAGTTTCTATTTCCGGGACGAGGTGCTTCCCTACTACGCCGGCGATGCCGAAGCTGCCCGCGAACTGGCTGCGAATGACTACAAGTACTGGGAGTTGATGCGCCGGGCTTGCGAGCGCGGGCTGAAGGTATTTGACTACGGCCGCAGCAAGCAGGGTACGGGCTCCTATGCCTTCAAGAAGAATTGGGGCTTCGAGCCCACGCCGCTGAACTACGAGTATTGCCTTTACAGGCGCGATTCGGTGCCCCAGAACAATCCGGCCAACTCCAAGTTCAGGCTGATGATCGAGGCATGGCGGCGGCTGCCGATCGGGGTCGCGAACTGGCTGGGCCCCTTCGTCGTCCGCAATTTGGGGTAGCCGATGGCGAACCTGCTTTATCTCGTTCACCGGCTGCCTTACCCACCGAACAAGGGCGACAAGGTAAGGTCGTACCATCTGCTGAAGCACCTCGTCGCGCGTCACCGGGTGTGGCTAGGCACCTTCGTCGATGACCCCGATGACGAAGTTTATGTCGACACGTTAAGGGCCCTTTGCGGCGGCTTGCACGTGGCGCGACTGAGGCCCGCTGCCGCTCGCGTACGCAGCCTTCGCGCCCTTGCCAGCGGCGACGCGCTGACGGTGCACTACTACCGTGACGGCGGTCTCGCGCGGTGGGTCCGGCGGACATTGGCGGAGCAACACATCGACGCGGCGGTCGTTTTCTCGTCGTCAATGGCGCAATACGTCGAAAACGTGCGCGGCCTGCGAGTGCTGGTCGATTTCGTCGACGTGGATTCCGCCAAATGGGAGCAGTATGCGGACAACCACAGCTGGCCTCTGTCGTGGCTGTACCGGCGTGAAGGACAGAAGCTGCTGGAATGCGAGCGGCGCGTTGCGGCGCGTGCGGAGCGCAGCTTCTTCGTGACCGAAGACGAGGCCGCGATGTTCGGGCAACTCGCGCCCGAATGTGCCTCTCAGGTGGAGCCCATGTGCAATGGTGTCGACGGCGATTATTTCTCGCCGGATCCCGGCCGGGGTTCGCCGTTCGACGACGCTGAATTGCCGCTGGTCTTTACCGGCGCGATGGACTATTGGCCAAACGTTGACGCGGTGTGCTGGTTCGCACGCGAGGTACTTCCTGTGCTGAGGCAGCGACACCCCCGCGTGCGCTTCCACATCGTCGGCCGCGCGCCGGCGCAGGCAGTGCAGGCGCTTGCCGGGGACGCTGTGCACGTGACCGGCACCGTGCCCGACGTGAGGCCCTACCTGCAACATGCAGCGGTCGTGGTTGCGCCGCTGCGCCTTGCGCGCGGCATCCAGAACAAGGTGCTTGAAGCGATGGCGATGGCCCGCCCGGTGGTCGCATCCATGAGCTGCGCGCAGCCCGTTCGCGCAACGCTGGGCCATGAGCTGCTGGCAGCAGCTGATGCCTCGGAGTATGTACGCCACATTGGCGAACTCCTGTCTGATCCGTCCCTCGCGAACATGCTCGGCGCGGCAGGTCGTCGCTGCGTATTGAGCCGCTACAGCTGGCCTGTGCACTTGGGCGGCATCGATCGTCATCTTGAAACGGCAGGAGCCGCCGCATGACAACTGCCGTCGCAACTTCCGAGCGCGGAGCATGGCAGCCGGCGCTACCTGCGCTGGTGCTGCTGCTTTCGGTGCTCCTCTGGATATACCGCGCCACGGCTCTCGGCATGGTGGAGATCTGGGCACGCTCCGACACCTTCATGCATGCCTTTCTGGTCGTTCCGATCAGTGCATGGCTGATCTGGCGCGAGCGGACTCACATCGCTGCTCAGGTGCCGGAGCCTGCGCCGTGGATGCTGCTGCCTGCGGCCGCCGTTGCGGGTTTGTGGCTTCTTGGCAGCCTCGCCGCCTCCAACGCGGTGACGCAATTGGCCTTTGTCGCCTCGCTCGTCCTGGGGGTAGGGGCGCTGTGCGGGGCGCGGGCGACGCGAGCGATGCTTTTCCCGCTGTTGTTCCTGTTCTTCGCCGTACCGCTGGGCGAGTTCATGCTGCCAGTGCTGATGCAGCGGACGGCCGATTTCACGGTGTTCGCGCTGCAGTTGAGCGGCGTACCCGTCTATCGTGAAGGGTTGAGCCTCACGATCCCTACCGGGCATTGGTCGATTGTCGAAGAGTGCAGCGGCGTGCGCTACCTCATCGCCTCGTTCATGGTCGGGACGCTCTTTGCTTACCTGAACTTCAATTCCCTTCGCAAGCGGCTGCTGTTCAGCGTCGTGTCGATCGTCGTACCGGTCGTCGCCAACTGGGTGCGCGCCTACCTCATCGTTCTCGCCGGACACCTGTCGGGCAACAAGATCGCGACGGGTGTGGACCATCTCATCTACGGAGGGGTGTTCTTCGGCTTCGTGATGCTGCTGCTGTACATCATCGGCTCGCGGTGGGCCGATCCGCTGCCCGCCCCGAGTGCGTCCGCTCTCGCGTCCGTCGCCAGATCCGATGGGCCTGCACCGGCTCGAATCTGGCTGGTCACAGCGGGCCTGATCGCGGTTGCGGTTGCGCCGCAATTGGTCTTGCGCTCAGTGGAGGCCGGTGAGTCGGCCGCTTCGGTTCGGATGACCCCACCGGCGCTTGCAGGATGGAGCGGCAGTGAAGCGCCGGAAACCGATTGGCAGCCGCGTTTCCAGAACCCTTCGGCGGTCCTCAGGCACACATACGAGCGCCACGGTCAGGGCATCGGCGTGCATATCGCCTACTACAGACAGCAGGGGCCAGGACACAAGCTGGTCAGCTCGGACAACGTCCTCGTGCACTCGGAAGACAAGACATGGCGCAAGCTCGACAGCGGACAAGAGACAGTGCGCATCGCAGGCCGGGACATCCAGGTACGGACGCAGAGGGTGCGTAGCGCGGTCCGCAACGACGACTACACGCTCAGGCTGTGGCAGTGGTATTGGGTGGACGGACATCTCACCGACAGCGATGCCTGGGCGAAGCTGTGGGGCATCTGGCAACGCGTTCTGGGGCGTGGTGACGACGGCGCGGTCATCGTGCTGTACACGCCGGAGACGACATCCAAAGAGGTGGCGACGAGCAGCCTGCACGCCTTCGTCGAAGCCAATGGGGCGTCCATCACTGCGCTGCTGGCCGAGGCACGCAATGCGCGTTAAGCCAAGACAGGACGGGTCCGTCGCGTCCCGCGAGTCCTTGATTCGGCCCGTGCACGGCATTGCGAATCCTCGCGACGGCGACAGCCATGGTTCGGGCTCATGTCTTGCATCGCATTCCAGATCGATGCCTGCGCCATCGAGAGGCGTTGTCGAGCGTCGCCTCGACGCTTCATCACATTCCCCATGTTCGAGGGAGGGCGTCCTCGTCGGACGTGGCAGAAGTCATGGGCACGTGAACATGGGGTTGGTCAAGGGGTGTGCGCAGTTTGTGCTGCCCCTACCATGCTTCTTGGCAGCCTAATGAAGCGAGCTTGACGACATGTGCGGCATTACCGGCATCATCGACACGCGTCATGCGCGACCGATCCAACGTGATCGGCTGCAGCGCATGAACGAGGCGCAGCACCACCGCGGTCCGGACGAGGGCAGCATGCACCTCGAGCCTGGAGTGGGCTTGGGGCACCGAAGGCTTTCGATCATCGACGTGGCGACGGGGCAGCAGCCTTTGTTCAACGAAGACGGCAGCGTCGTCGTGGTGTTCAACGGCGAGCTCTACAACTACCAGGCGCTGATTCCGGAGTTGCAGGCGCTGGGCCACGTGTTCAGCACCAGGAGCGACACCGAGGTGATCGTTCATGCCTGGGAGGCCTGGGGCGAGGCTTGCGTCGAGCGGTTCCGGGGCATGTTCGCCTTCGGCCTGTGGGACCGCAATCGCCAGACGTTCTTTGCCGCGCGTGACCGGCTCGGCGTCAAGCCGATGCACTATGCGGTGCTCGACGACGGGCACCTCCTGTTCGGGTCTGAGCTGAAGTCGTTGATGGCCCACGGCGGCCTGAAGCGCGACATCGATCCCAAGGCCGTGGAAGAGTACTTCGCGCTCGGCTATGTGGCAGAGCCGCGGACCATCTTCCGACAGGCCTTCAAGCTCGCCCCGGCGCACACGCTCATGTGGCGCCGAGGCGAGGCGCGTCCGACCATCAGGCAATACTGGGATGTGCGCTTCACGCTCGACAACCCGATGTCGCTCGAGGATGCCTGCGCCGAACTGCACCAGCGCTTGCGCGACTCGGTCCGCCTGCGGCTCATTTCGGAAGTGCCGCTCGGCGCCTTCCTCTCTGGCGGCGTGGATTCAAGCGCGGTCGTCGCCGAAATGGCTCAACTTTCAAATGGGCCGGTAAACACCTGTTCGATCGCCTTCGACGACCCGACGTTCGACGAGTCTGCCTTTGCCCGGCAGGTTGCCGATCGCTACCGCACCCGTCATCAGACCGAGACCGTGCTCAGCGACGACTTCGAACTGGTGGACACCCTTGCGCGCCTTTACGACGAGCCCTATGCCGACAGTTCGGCCATGCCCACCTACCGGGTCTGCCAACTGGCCCGCAAGCATGTCACGGTGGCCCTCTCGGGCGATGGCGGCGACGAGACGTTCGGCGGCTACCGCCGCTACCGCCTGCACCTGATGGAAGAGCGCATGCGTTCGGCGCTGCCGCATGCCCTCAGAAGGCCGCTGTTCGGCCTGCTCGGCCGCGTTTACCCCAAGGCCGACTGGGCGCCGAGAGTGCTTCGTGCCAAAACCACGTTCGAGGGCTTGTCACGCACCGCAGTAGAGGCGTACTTTCATTCCATGTCGATATTCCGCGGCCCGATGCGCAGACAGCTGTTCAGCGCCCGGTTGAAAGCGGAGCTTGACGGCTACGACGCGCAGCATGTCTTCGAGCGGCACGCGGCCATGGCGGACACCGAAGACCCTCTGGCTCTCGTGCAGTACCTGGATCTCAAGACCTACCTGGTTGGCGACATCAACACCAAGGTCGATCGTGCGTCCATGGCCCATTCGCTCGAAGTGCGCGAGTCGCTGATGGACCACCCCCTCGTGGAGTGGATGGCAACGTTGCCATCGGCGCTCAAGGTGCGCGGGCAGGAGGGCAAGTTCCTGCTGAAGAAGGCGATGGAGCCCCATCTGCCCGACGACATCCTGTATCGCCCAAAGAAGGGCTTTGCAGTTCCCCTGGCACGCTGGTTCCGTGGGCCTTTGAAGCAGCGTGTGCGTGAGGCCGTGCTCGGGCCGCGGCTGGCAGAAACCGGCTGGTTCCATCGACCCTACCTCGAGCATCTGGTGCAGGCCCACCAGTCCGGCCTGCGTGACTACAGCGCGCCGCTGTGGACGCTGCTGATGTTCGAATCCTTCCTGCGCAACGTCGCCGATGGTGAAAGCGCCGAGGTGGCAGCCGAACGGGAAGTGGCGGTGGCTTGAGCATGACCTCGACAAACGGAGAGGCGTGATGTCGCTGCGCGTCCTGCATCTGCTCGACCATTCGATTCCGCTTCACAGCGGCTACACCTTCCGCACGCTCTCGATCCTGCGGGAGCAGCGCCGGCTCGGATGGGAGACCTTCCACCTGACTGGCGGCAAGCAGATGGGCTGCACTGCGCAGGAAGAAGAGGTCGACGGCTGGCACTTCTACCGCACACCCCTTGCGAAGGGCCAAGTGCCCCGCGTGAGCGGCCTGCACGAAATGGCGCTGATGCGGTGCATGGAGCAGCGCCTGAGCGAGGTGGTACACCGTGTGCGTCCCCATCTGTTGCATGCACATTCGCCGGTGCTCAACGTGATGCCAGCGCTCAAGGTGGGGCGCCGGCTCGGCATTCCTGTCGTGTATGAAGTGCGTGCGTTTTGGGAAGACGCCGCGGTGGACCACGGGACCACATCTCAAGGGAGTTTGCGCTATCGCGCCACTCGCTGGCTGGAGACACGGGCGCTGAAAGCTGTCGACCACGTCTTCACGATCTGCGAGGGGCTGCGCAGCGACATCGTCGCGCGTGGCATATCCGCCGATAAAGTCACGGTGATCCCGAACGCCGTCGACATCGACGCGTTCGAGCTGGGAGGTCCGCCCGATCCAGCCTTGCGCGCAAAACTCGGCCTGGGTGATTGCTCTGTCGTCGGCTTCATCGGTTCGTTTTATGCCTACGAGGGACTCGACCTGCTGCTCGATGCGCTGCCGCGCCTGATCCAGGTGCTGCCCGACGTTCGACTCCTGCTCGTGGGAGGTGGACCGCAGGAGCAGGCGCTGAAGGCGCACGCCCGGCGTCTCGGCATTGAAGACAAGGTGATTTTCACCGGCCGCGTGCCACACGACCAGGTGCAGCGCTACTACGACCTGATCGACGTGCTCGCCTATCCGCGCCGCTCGATGCGTTTAACCGAACTGGTCACCCCGCTGAAGCCTTTGGAGGCGATGGCGCAGGGTCGGCTGTTGGTCGCGTCGGACGTGGGCGGGCATAAGGAACTCGTGCGCCACGGCAAGACGGGGCTGCTGTTCCAGGCCGGGAACGCCGACGCGTTGAAGGACGTGCTGCTGCAGGTGCTCGCCAAGAAGGATCTTTGGCCTCACCTGCGCGACGGCGGCCGCGCCTTCGTCGAGCGTGAGCGCAATTGGCGGTCGTCCGTCTTCCGTTATCGCCTCGCCTACGATGATGTCGTCCCGCAAGGGGTGATGTGATGGCCTTCAAAGGCTTGCGCATCGCGCTCGTCGGTCCGTTGCCGCCCCCAGGCGGCGGCATGGCGAATCAGACGCGACAGCTTGCCGAACTGCTCGAGCGCGAGGGCGCTTCCGTGCTCCTGGTCCAGACCAACGCGCCTTACCGCCCGGCGATCGTCGGGCGCGTGCCCGTGATCCGCGCTGCCTTCCGGTTGCTGCCGTACATCGCGTCGCTGTGGCGCGCCGCCGGTCGAAGCGACGTGCTGCATGTCATGGCTAACTCGGGATGGTCCTGGCATTTGTTTGCCGCGCCCGCGATCTGGATCGCACGACTTCGCGGGATACCCGCCGTCGTGAACTATCGGGGCGGCGAGGCG
>DASTGE010000684.1:0-5112 GCA_035719405.1 Burkholderiaceae bacterium | reverse complement strand
GCCCTGATCGAGCCGCTCGCCACGCTGTACATGCACCTCGACCCCGAGGATCTGGAGGATGCCGACGAGTTGTTGGCCGAGATCGAAACGCTCGAACCTCCGCAGGACCTGGCCGAGGCGGTTGAGGGACTTGTCAGCAGCACGTTGCTGCTGGCCGATGTGTCCCGCCCGCTGCGCAAGCCGGGCGGTCACCCAAAAGGCAGCAGGGGCGGTGGGCGAACCGGCCCCCATCGGCGCTAGTGACGCGACGGGTGCAGCGCTGGCTGCATCCAGTCGGCACTTCGTCTCGTAGGTTCATTCGCCGGCGTCTCATGCCGTCGTCGTTCAACCCAAGGAGAACCTGATGAAGCTGCCCCGCCTCCCGATCCTCGCTGCCGCGCTGTTGATCTCGATCGAGGCACGGCCTCCTTCGCCGCCGACAACGCCGAGCCCGCGAGGAACGACCCGCTCGCCATCGCCCGCACGCACATCCAGGCCAGGCACTTCGGCGAAGCGATTGCCGAACTGCAGCGCGTGAACGCCAGCGGCAGCGCGGACTGGAACAACCTCATGGGTTACCCATGCGCAAGCAGGCGACGCCTGACCTCGCCGCCGCCGAGCACTATTACAACGAGGCTTTGCGCATCGACCCCAGGGCACCGCGGAGCGCTGGAGTATTCAGGTGAGCTGTACTTGATGAAGAGCGATCTGGCCACGGCGGAGTCGCGACTTGCATCCCTGGACAAGGTGTGCACCTTCTCATGTCAGGAATACCGCGAGTTGAAAAAGGCCGTGGAACGCTACAAGGCCGATGGCAACAAGGTCGAGGTGTCGGGCTCGCGCTGGTGAGCAGCGACGCTCAGATGGGCTTCACGCTTGCGCGAATCGGCGCGCGTGCAGTCCCAGCCCATGCGCCACGCTGGCGAAGCGGTCTCCGCGCACCTGGACCGCGGCGGGAAAGGCAGCGCCGATGCGCTCGGCGAGCGGCTTCAGGCCGGTGGAGCCGCCCGTGAAATAGAGGGCATCGATGCGCTCGGAGGCAACGCCGGCCAGGGCGATCGTTTCCACGGCGGCATCGACGATGCGCTGCAGGTCGGCCTCGATCGCCTGCAGAGCCTGGCGCTCGTCGAGCCTCTCGCCCAGGCCCGGCTCAACAAGGGAGAGGTCGATCTCCGTCGTCCCGCCCTCGGCCACCTCGATCTTCGCCGCCTCGGCCGCTGCAGCCAGTGAATGGCCGAGCCGGGCGGTCACCACCCGCACCAGACGCGAATGGTGCCTGGGATCGGCATAGAAGTCGCGCATGCGCTTGAGCTCCGCCACCCGTTGAGGCGCGTAGACGGTGTTGATGAGATGCCACGTCGCGAGGTCGAAGTACACGCGGCTGGGGACCTCGCGTGCCGCCTGGCCGCGCACGCTGGGCCCCAAGGCACGGTAGCCGCAGCAGGGAAGGATCGCGTCGAGCTCCACGCGACGATCGAAGTCTGTGCCCGCCACATGCACGCCATGGTTCGCAAGAATGTCGTCCTTGCGGTCGATCCGTTCGCGCCGCTGCGGTCCGACGCGCACGAGCGAGAAGTCGGAGGTGCCGCCACCGATGTCGGCGACCAGCACGAGCTGCTCGCTTTGTGCTTGCTGCTCATAGTCGAGCGCGGCCGCGATGGGCTCGTACTGGAAGACGATCTCATGGAAGCCGATGCTGCGCGCAGCCGCTTCCAGCGCTGCCTGCGCTTGTGCGTCTCGGGCGGGATCGTCGTCTACGAAGAATACCGGCCGCCCCACCACCGCACGTTCCAGCGGCCCGCCCGCCCTGGACTCCGCGGCCTGCTTCAGGTGCCTCAGAAAACCGCCGATCACATCACGGTAGGCCACCGAGCGGCCCCCTCCCACCTCGGTTGTCTGCTCCATCAGCGGGGAACCGAGCAAGCTTTTCATGGAGCGCATCAGCCGGCCGTCGAGGCCGTCGACGTACGCGGCCAGCGCGGCGCGCCCGTATTGGCGCGGCAGTTCCTCATGCGGGTCGATGCCCTCGACGGCATAGAACACCGCGGTAGGCATGGTGCGATGTGGACCTTCCAACGCCACAAGCTCAACGCCGGCGGCAGAAGGCAACGCAATGGCGGAATTGGATGTACCGAAATCGATGGCGCAGTAAAGGCTCATGCAGCGTGAAGGCGACGCAGGGGCGCCACGGCGCCCCTGCCAGTGGCGAGGAGGCGAAATTCTAGGTGTGCCTTCGCGGCAAGCGCAGGGCGAGGTCGGTTACGCAAGCCCCTTGTTGCGGAATTCGAGCGTCAATGCGACGCTCGTTTGTGCTTGGATGCGCTTCGCCCCTCGTGCAGCAGCTGCTGCCCGGTGGTGGTGAAAGTTGCGGATCCGGCACCCGCCGTCTCGGTGGGCAGACGGAAGGCAAGTGCGGCGTCTGCCGGCTGATGAACCTCAGGCCATACAGGCTCTACGGTAGCCAGCCATAAGGCGCTCGTGATCGCCGAGGCGACAGTTCCCCAAGTCAGGGCTTGCAGGGCAGCATCACGCATGGCGTACTCCATCGACCCACAGCCTATTCCCACTACCCCCTGCGAGCCATCCACAAAAGTAGGGAAGTAGCTATACCAATGGCAACCGCTCGCAACGCGTGAGACACGAGAGTGTGTGCCGGTGCCCATGGGTGTGTTGCATGCACCCCGATTCGAGTAATACGACCGACAGACACATTGAGTAACGATACACACTCTCAGCAATAGAAATGTGAAGAGGCCGCCATGCGACGCCGCGATCGTTCCGACTCCTTTCTGTACCGTCTTGTACACCCGTGGCGACGCTCGCGCGCCCCGGAGCTGGCCGATCACGGCACAACCTATGCGCTCGATCTGAGTCTCGAGGAAGACGCGCGGAAGGGCTTCGAGGGGCAGTACGCGCGCTTTCCGGTCCGACGCACGAACAGCGGTTGGCTCCAGCGCTGGCGCCGCCCGCAGCGGCGCTGAACCTGTAGACAGAGACGCACCGGGTTCAAACCTCAATGAGCTTCATCGGGTCGAAGCCCTCGGGCTCGCCCTTGCCGGCAAGACCCCGTGCCTGGCTTACGACCCGACAGCGGTGGCCCGTTGCGTCCTCGACCCGATAGTCGTGACGGCAGTGAAGGTGACCGTGCAGCCACACCTCGGCCAGCGGCAGCAGGTCATCGTCGGCATTGCAGAAGCTCGCGGTGGCTGGCTGCGTACCGTAACGCGGATCGGCACTGCGAAGGCTTGGCGCGAAATGGGTGATCACGACGGTGGCATCCCAACGACCCTCGGCCGGTTCGCGCAGCGATGACTCCAGCCAGGCTCGACAGGCCAGCGCTTCCTCGCGTATGGCCCGGACATTGAATGGCAGCCCCTTGCGGGTCGCATTCATCAACCGCATGAAGTAAGCAGCTGCGCGCTCCGCCTTTGCCCGCCCTCTCGGGCCGAAGAGGTTGAAGTCGCTCCAGCGGATCGTGCTGACGAACCGGATGCGCCGGCCTTCAGAGTCTGTGAGCACCAGGGCCTCGCGTTCGAGCATGGTGATCCCGAACGAGGCGCAGCGCTCGCGCAGCGTCGGCCACGCGTCGTCCAGGTCGCGGTTATCGAACTCGTGGTTTCCTGCGACGAAGAGCACCGGGACCGGCCAGTGTGCAAAGCGGGCAAGACCCTCCCACCCACTTTCGATGTCGCCGGCGAGTACCAGGATTTCCGCACCGGGCGCGAGCTGCAGGTCGAACGCCTCGCTTTCCAGGTGCAGGTCGGACAGCAGTTGCAAGCGCATCGGACTTTCAGGTGGCCCCGTGGCAGTGCTTGTACTTGCGCCCGCTGCCGCAGGGGCATGGATCGTTGCGCCCGACCTTGGGCGCCTCGTGCCTCACCTGTTCCACCTTGTAGCGCTGTTCACTCGTAAGCTGCCAGAGGTTGGCGATTGCCGCCACCAGGTCGGCAATCGCGTCGTCCACCGTTGCCAGCAGCTCCAACCGCTGCAACTGCTGCTGCATCTCGCGATGCTTCTCGTCCTCGAGCGGCAGGTGCCGAAGCACCCTGTCCAGTTCGACCCGCAATTCACTGCCGGAAACTTGCCCCGCATCCACTGGAAACACGGTCATTGCATACGCGAAGCCGCCCACCCAGCCGACCAGTGGGCGCGACGAGGGCGGCACTTGCGACACCGGGTCGTACTCGGAGGGCTCAATGTCCTCGTCCACGGGCAGCACTGGGTCGAACCAACCTTCTTCCGCAATCGCCTCGTTCAGTGCCTTCAAGCGCCGCTCGGCCAACTCGGCGATGCGCGCATGCCAAGTCGCATCGACGTTGCCCGGCAGAGTGCGCGCCTCCTCGATGTCGAACACCAACGGCAGCCATTCGTCGATCGACACGAGCCGGGGTTGCACAAGCACCCCGCACAGGTAGCCGTCCAGCGCGACGACGCCGAGCGGCTTCAGTGGCTCCGGAGTCTGGGCGAGCAGGTGCTCGAGTTCGTCGATCTCGGGGTCGGTCAGGTCATGGGCCATGCGTGAATTGTGCCGGCCCGTTCCTCATCAAGCTACATCAAGCCCGGGAACGCTCCTAATCCAGCTCCTAATCCCTATGACGCCAGCTGTGCCTCGATGCGCGCCTTGGTCTGCTGTAGTTCGGGGGGAAGGTTGTAGGCCAGCTGCTCGAACAGATCGTCGTGCAGCTGCATCTCCTGGCCCCATGCCTGCCGGTCGATGCCGATCACGGTTGCGTATTGTTCCCGGCTGAAGTCGAGGCCGTTCCAGGTCACGTCTTCGTAGCGGGGGCTGGTACCGAATACGTGCTCGAATCCGCCGGCCTGGCCTTCCACGCGCTCCAGCATCCATTTCAGCACGCGCATGTTCTCGCCGTAGCCGGGCCAGACGAACTTGCCGTCCTCGCCCTTGCGGAACCAGTTGGTGGTGAAGATGCGCGGCAGCGTGGCGCCCTTCGCCTCCAGCTTCTTGCCCAGGTCGAGCCAGTGCTGGCAGTAGTCGCTCATGTTGTAGCCGGTGAAGGGCAGCATCGCGAACGGGTCGCGGCGCACCACGCCCACCTGGCCGACGATGGCGGCGGTGGTCTCGGAGCCCATGGTCGCGGCCATGTAGACGCCCTCGGTCCAGCCCTGGGCCTC
>DASTGE010000683.1:0-2842 GCA_035719405.1 Burkholderiaceae bacterium | reverse complement strand
TCGATTGCAGCAGCAGGATTCCCTGTCGGG
The DNA here is from genome assembly GCA_035719405.1 of Burkholderiaceae bacterium. Classification (GTDB taxonomy): domain Bacteria; phylum Pseudomonadota; class Gammaproteobacteria; order Burkholderiales; family Burkholderiaceae_C; genus CAMLIZ01. Next base: position 2,812 of record DASTGE010000683.1, on the reverse strand, counting down.
CATGCTCAACGTAATTGCGTTCGGCGCGCGGGGTGAAGCTGACGTGATATTCGTCGGCGCCCACATCGACGAGCGAGCCTGTCACCGCTGACCAGCGCAACGCTTCGCTTCGGCCAGCCTGTGCCCACTCGACACGCAAGTCAGCCATGACCTTGCCGATGTCGTGCAGCAGCGCGCCATAGAACACCGCGTAGGTCCAATGGTCCCGCCTGGCATCCAATGTTTCGGCGCAGGCGCCCTGCGGCAGCAAGCGTCCGATGCGCCAGCGCAATGCAGCCAGCACCATTTCGAGCGTGTGCGCCAACAGTCCGCCGACGTGGGCGTGATGATGGGCTTCAGAGGCGGGCATCATCTGCACAAACTCGGCATAGCGCTTCAGGCCCGGCAACAGGTCACGCTCCCATGCAGAACGGGTCAGGCGCGACGCCCGATACATGTGCTCTAGCGCGACGCTCGCGTCCATCAATTGCAGCAGGTCATCGGCACGCAGCACCTTGAGCCAATTCGGCCGTCTTGCGCGCAGCAGGTCACGCGTGCATACTGCAACAGGGGCAGCCGGCGTTGTGGTGACGCCTGTATCAGATTTCGAATGGCGCTCGGCTTTGGAATAACGGAGGCCACTGCGAGTTGGCCAAATGGCCCAGCCGAGACAGGCAGCCGCGAGGGCGACGCACGCCAGTGCCAGCAGCAGCAATGCTGCGCTCATCGAGCCATGACTTCAGGGCCGGCGCAGGCTGTCCATGCGCAGGTAGCCGCTGAGCAGATAGCGCCGTAGCAGATCCTCGGATGGCCAAGGCTGCGATGACCACCAGACTCGCAAATCCTCGTCCGCCTCGCCCTGCGTCACGAAGTCGAACCACGGCTCATGCAGGGGCATCCAGGTGCGCGTCCGCCGTTTCGCCTGGTTAACCCACGCTGCCCTCCGGTGCAGCACTTCGAGCGCACAGATGTCGACCACGATCGACCCGGTTTTCACTGGGGCCGAGCTCATGACGTAGCCGGCCAGGATGTCGCGCACCGCCAGCAAAGGGTCGAGCCTCGATGGCAGCTGTCGCTCGAAGCCGTCGTAGTTTCCGAGCCAGCCGAGCAGCGTGTGCGTCCACGCGGACAGCCCCAACACGTCGAGCGCTCGCGTAATGGCGAAAGGCGCATGCATCCGGTCCATCACATCTCGACGGCCGTCAGACGCAGGCATGTCGTCGCGGATCAGCCGCGAGAGGTTCGTGGTCATGGCAGGAAGGTAGCCGCACCGGACGTGGCTGTGCATCACCAATCTGGCGCAAGGGGATGCAATTCGGACTTGCGCCGGGTTGCTCGATCTGCTAATTGCTTGAGTTGCATTTGCCGCCCTTTGCATCACTCCGCATTGCGGCCTTTGCGAGCGTCTGCGCTGGGCCAGCAAACCCTGGAAGGCGTTCTCACCCCTTCCCCGTCCTACGGGTCCCTTTCCCTTTGCCCGTAGCGCCTTTGACCGTCAGCCGCATTTGGGCTGGCGGGCCCTTTGGGTTGGGCCCTTAATCCCGTAGAAGCCCTCTTCCGGTACCCCGCGACGCCCTCGGCGCGGGGCCCTTGGCCTTTCCCGCCTTTTTCTCTCCTTCCGCCCACTTGTCCCATGTGCATACAGAGCGACATCGCTGCCGTCAAGTCAAAACCGTCGTCTCGTTCTTGAGGTTTCAAGGGGACAGCCAGCTCCTCGATTCGGACACTGCGAACGCATCGGTGCCGGAAGCAATGGGATGCACATCCGATACACGCCGCGGCACAACCGAATTAAGCGGAGTCTTATGCCCAAAAGATTTCTTCTATTGCTGGCCGCGATTGCGACACTGCACAACGTGGCAGAGGCCGGGACTGTGAGGTCCGATGGGGATAGCTTGCAGCTTGGCCGCTACACCGGCGTCGAGCCGACTCCGGCACCGTCAGTCGCCAATCCAATGGCGGTGATCGCGACCGTGAGTTCCCACGGGGCTACGTACAGACCGTCGGCGACGCGGTGCGCCATCTGCTGGCGCGCACGGGCTACCAACTGGTCGACGACGTCCACCTGGACGATCCTGCGCGTGCCCTGTTGCGGCTGCCTCTGCCTGAGTCGCATCGCCGGCTGGGGCCGTACCGCGTGGACACGATGCTGCAGGCCTTGCTCGGCGACGCGTGGCGGGTGCAGATCGATCCAATGACTCGCAGCGTGCTCTTTGCCGCGGCGGCATCCGTTCCTGCCGGCGCCATCAATACGCTGGCGACCGCGCCTCGGCCCTGAGTTGCATCCCCTCGTTCGGCCTCGACACACGCCATGACCCAAGCCGCCTCACCCGCCGTCGGTTCCACAGCCGACGATTCGCGTGCTCAGCCGGACTTCGCGTTCGTTGCGCCACCCGCGCCTCGCGAGCGTGCCCCGGCAGTCGAGTCGGCGGCTGCAACAGCTCAAGGCCCCGCCGGGCTCCACATTCCGGCGCCAGCCCTGCGCTTTGCCGCCGTGGCGCTCGCGCTGCTGGCGCTGCTCGGTGCGTGGCACTTCTGGCGCCAAGCGCAACAGCATGACGCACCGCCTTCGCCGGCCCCCCTTCCGCAGTCGGCGGACCTCGACATGAAACCGCCCGTGCCCGTGCCCGCGGCCGCGGCGTCTGCCTTGCCGTCGCCGTCTGCGCAGCAGATCGAGGCCACCTTCGCCGCAGTCAACGACAACCGGCACGCGCTGCAGTCGCTAAACGACGGCCAGAAGCGGCAGGAAGAGGCGTTGAACAGGATGGCGCATGACGTGGCCGAACTCATCGACGGCTTCAAGCAGATGCAGGCCCGACAGGCGGCTGCTGCT
>DASTGE010000682.1:0-9600 GCA_035719405.1 Burkholderiaceae bacterium | reverse complement strand
CGACCACCAGGATGATGTCGCCGGGCCGCACCTGCTTGCGCCAGCCGCCGTGCGTGGCCTCGATCCAGCTGTACAGCGCGGACTGGGGCTCTTCCAGCAGCGTGAGCGATCCGCAGCCGGCTGACTTCGCCGCCTCCACCGTCAGCTCACGCGCGGCGGGGTCGAAGGAGGCGGGGATGGTGATCGTCACGTCCTGCTGCGCGAAGGGGGACTCGGGATGGGCCTGGTCCCATGCATGGCGCAGATGTTCGAGATAGCGGATGGATGCTTCGAGCGGCGACACCCGATCGCCATCGGCCGGCGCATCGTGCGGGAGGATGGCGGCGCGCCGGTCCACGCCCGGATGGCAGAGCCAGCTCTTGGCGCTGGAGACGAGGCGGATCGGAGTCGTCGCGCCGCGGTTGCGAGCCAGCTCGCCCACGATCTCGCGATGCTCGTTGGGCCATGGCAAAGCCATGTCGCCCGGTGGCAATTCGTCCGCGTGAGGCAGGTACAGGAACGAGGGCATAAGCGTCTGCGCCTCGACCGCACCGGGCGCGGTGAGCTGAGGCACGGGCAGGACCTGCAGGTCGGCCTCCTCGCCATCGGCCGTCGATGTGTCGACATACGCCAGCGCACTGTGGGTCGTGCCGAGGTCGATGCCGATCGCGTAGCGGGGGTGGTCGTCGTCTCGAAGATCGCTCACAGCTCCACCTCCGCAGGAACGATGACCCGCGTGTCGTGCCGCTCGGCCAGCTGCGGCAGGCGAACGTCGGTGACGCGCCAGCCGCGGTGGTTGAGGCTGCCCGTGAACGGCGGGCCGCCGACGACGTTGCCTGTCACGCGCACGGAAGCGGCGTCGAAGCCGGCCGGCAGCGTCACGCGCGCGCCTTCCGGCTCGTCGCGCACCGGAGCGATGCTGAAGTGCTCGCGCAGCACCTTGGCACAGCCTTCATGCACGAGCCGGGCGGCGGCGCCGATCTGCTCGTCGGTGTAGCCGCCGATGTCCTCGCTGATGAAGTCGATCAGGCGGGCGTCCCGCTGCAACAGGGCGAGCAACTGAAGGGCGCTGTCGGGGCTGGCGTCCTTCAGCACCGGCGCGGCGGCTGCCGGGGCAGGCGCTGCGGCGGGGGTGGGCACGGGCCACACGCCCTGCTCCTTCATCACGAGGTAGCGCGCGGCGAGGTCGGGGTCGCCGATCAGGCGGAACAAGGCGCCGAAGGCGATCGAGATCCGGCGCAGCAGCGAGGGCTTGTCGGCGTCGGATGCGGGTGTTGGGGATGTCGTCATTCCTGGGCTCGTGTCGGGTTCGTCGGGGCCGCGTCTCGCTCATGCTGCGACGACGCGACTACCGCAACGGACATGCCTGTGGATGGCGCACCGTGCTTCTTCACGAGCACGGTCGCGCCGCTTGTGTGCGGCACATGGTGCCGCGGGGCGCATTTTCCACGGAGCAAGGGGATCCGCATTTTCAGGCACCAGGGAGAACCCGGATTGAGTTCAACGCATACCGCTCACCAGGAGACCGCGATGAGCAATGACCGTTACCTCGAACCGCAACAGGCGCGCCGCCGCGCCCCGACCCAACACGAAGACCTTCTCGGCGACGCGCTCGAGCGTGCGTTCTCCGCAGATCTGCACGATCTGCCCGCGATCGTCACTTACCTCAACGCCTGCGGCCCGAGTGCCGAGAACGGCCAGGCTGGATCGAGGAGAGCCTGCGCACATTGCTCGCCCGCCTTGCCGACTGAACGCCCTGAAGACACGTCGCTGGGAACAGCATGACGCCTATCGCCCAAGACCCCGTCGAAGCCGCACTGGCCGTCGGCCTGAAGAATCTTTGGTATCCCATCTGGCCGTCGAGCTTCGTGAACGAGCAGCCGGTGTCGCTCAAGCGCGAGCCGCAAGCTCGCGGTCTGGCGCGATGCGAATGGCCAGGTTCACGCACTCGAAGACCGCTGCCCGCATCGGGGGGTGCCGTTGTCGCAGGGCGTCGTCCTCGGCGATCGTGTCGCCTGCCCTTACCACGGTGTGGAGGTTCGTGGCGACGGCACGGTGACGCGCGTGCCCGGCAGCCCCGGCTGCAAGCTCGAAGGCTCGCGGCCGACGCAGGTACCACGCATGCGGACCTGCGCCGATGCTCGACGCCTTCGAGCACGCCTGCCTCGCCCTCGCCCTCGATCGCGAGCACGTGCACCTCGAGCGCTTCGCCGCGTCATCGGCACCCGCCTCGCCGCGTGTGGCTGTGGCCAGGGCAAAGGCATGCCGAAAGCGCGTCGCTGCCGGCACGCTTCAAGTCGATGGGAATTCGCGCGGCGTTTCTTTCGGCCGCGATGGATGGGTTCAGACGATACAGAAGGCCGGCCGCTCAGAACGAGTGATGGACGCCTGCTCCGATGAGGGTCTGTCGGTTGTTCGAGGAGCGCGTGGGCGGCGCAGGAAAAAATGGCGCCGGCAATTGGGACTCTTCTTTTCTCATTCGAGCACGAGCGTGTCGCTCTTGCAGCCTGAGACGCAGATCATCATGACCTTGCCGCCGGCGCGTTCGCCTGTGCTCAATACGGAGTCGCGATGGTCAGGCTCGCCTGCCAGCACGCGGGTCTCGCAGGCGCCGCAGATGCCTTCGGTGCAGCTGTGCTCCACCTCGACGCCGGCATCGAGCAGCGTCTGCAGCAACGACGTTTGGGGCTGCACCTGCAGCGTGCGGACGCAGCGCTTGAGTTCGACGGTGTAGCTGTCGCGGGCCTGCAAGTTCGAGGGAAAGCGCGAAAGACAAGCTCCCTCAAGTGTTCTTGAAGAGACCACGTTCCTTCATGCGCATCAGCCTCGACCGGGGACCGGCAGGCTGCGAAGGCTCCGCCCATGCGGGCAAGGGATGCGTGTCGGTGAACGCCGGTGTCGCGCGTTCGGTGGTGTCGCCATCGTCCAGGCGGCCCGGCATCGTGCTGATGGCGTGCGGCTCCACCACGTCCTGCAAGACCGGCAGGCGATCGTTTTCCGCCCCAAGCAGGCTGTCGAGCTCACCAGGCACGGTCCGCAGCCCGCGCGGTTCCATCGGACGCGGCGGGACCGCATCAATCGCGAGGTCGACGAAATGCGGGTCGGGGCGAGGTGAAGGCGCCGCCGTCCGGCGCGGTGCGGCCGCAGAGGACCGTGCCGGCGCAAGCGACGCCTGCTCCGAAGCCATCGCCGACGATTCCTCCGAGGCAAGCCCCGTTGCGCCTGGCGCTGGACCTTTCGCGAAGCTCTGCGGCCCTTGCACCTGCCCTGCCGGCATGTGAGGCTGCATCGTTGGGGTTGGCGCGTGAGGTTGCGCGTGCGTCACGGGCGCTTGCGCATGTATCTGCCCCACGGTCGCATGCGCCGGCGAGGCCGGCGGCCCCAACATGCGCAGCGTCTCCCACACCAGCCCGCTTGCCGCGAGCTGGCGCATGCGTTCGGTCCGCCCACCCTCACTCTGGATGGCGATCAGACGCGCGTGCAGCTCCGGATAGACATCGCTGTCGATCTCGAGTTGCAGTCGAAGAACGGCCACGGTGGGTCACCGCCTCATGAGCATGGTCAACCCGCCGCCAGCGCCTCGCCGATCATCTGGAAGCCCCGCACGTTGGCCGACAGCGACTCCGGCATGATGAACACGGGGATTGCCGGGAAGCGGCGCGCGAGCACATCGCGGTAACGCTCGGGCTGGCCACCGACCAGCACCATCAGGTCGATGATCTCGTGCGCGTCACGCAGGCCGTCGACCATGAGGTTGATCGAGTCCTCGATCACGCTCATGATGACCGGCTCATACCGGCTCAAGTCGTAGTTCACGCCCGAGAGCTTCACCGGCGTCTTCATGCGCAGCGCCTCATTCACGCGCGGCGCCACCGCCGGTCCCAGCGGGCGTCCCACCTCGCCGGCGAGGGCGTCCATCACCGCACGCACCACGCGATGCCGGCCGGCATCCGAGGCCGCACCGCTGGCACGCGCGTTGATCGTGCCCTCCTGGATCAGCAGCCAGTCCAGGGTGTGCTCGCCGGCATCGATCATCAGCACGCACAGTTCGTCGAGATCCTCGCCGCGCGCCAACGGCTTCAGGGCGCCGCCGGTGGCCGCGATGGTGGCGTTCAGCTCATCGAGATGGCTGTCCAGCGCGGCATAGCCACCCATCGGCTGCGCCTGCACCGCGACCTTGCGCACCGTCATCGTCTTGCCATCGCCGATGTCGATGTCGCCTTCGTACGTCGAGCGCAGGTACTCGCGGCGCTTCGCGTCGTTGTACTGATTCACCGGCAGGCCGAGCACCAGCTGGTCGATGATCCTGTCGCCGGCCTCGGCCATGTAGCGCAGGGCACCTTTGGTCAGCGCCTCGTAGATCGCGCCGCGATAAAACTCGTCGGTCACGTCGCGGCCGAAGCTGCCGCCTGCCAGCGCCAGCCCGACGTCACGGCCCACCTCGTACTTCGCGCTGTTGACCGGCACGTCGAAGGTATCGCGCCGCCGCGTGCTGAGTGTGCGCACGGCGCTCAGATCCGCGGGGATCGCCATCGAAGGAAAGCTGATGAAATCGACGCGGCCCGGGCCGGGAATCGTGAGCTTGACGAGGCCAAAGCCCACGTCGATGGCGCGCACGACGGGCGCTGTTCTCGGGTCTTCGTCGGGACGGCTCACTTCGCGCAGCTTCGTGGTCGTGGGTGTGGCCATAAGGGTGTCCTCCTTCGAGGTTGAGCTATCAAAATGCATGAGGGCTTGGCGGGTTGGAACTGTCCCGAAAGCGAGCATCGTGCAGGGAATTGCGCGAGCGGCCGATCGGGTCGCTGAAGGCCGAGCCGCAGGAGTGTGCCCCTGCCTGCCACCTCTTCACGAGGGTTGATCACAACTGGAAACACCGGACACGCCAATGCCGTGAAAAGTCCCGGTCTGGGAGCGCGCGAAACCCTCGCAGCCCCCTTTGGTAGGAGACCACGACGTGATTCCCGCCAGCCCCACACAGCCTTCATCACTGCCGCTGGAACAACTTTCCCCCAGCTCGAGGACGAGGATTCCGGATGCGCACGCCGACGCGGCCTTCACGCTCGATGAGCGTGAACTTGCCGAGCGCCGGGCGCGAAGCAAGCGGCGTCTGCACACAGTGCAGATTCCGGCGATACGCGCGATCGGCTTCGTGGTCCTGTGCACCATGGTGCTGCTCCAGGAGCCGGCCGGCGCGAGATTCGGGCATGAGGCGAGGCTGTTGCTCGCGCTGGACCTGATTTATCCCCTCTTGAGCTGGATCGCCCTGCGGCTGTGCTTCGGCCGCACAGGTCCGATTGACCTGGGCCTGGTGTTCCTGCACCTGGACATCCTGGCCTGGCTGCCGAATCTCGGCCGCCTGGAGACATCCAACCTCTTCTTCGGCTATCTGCTGCTCGTGCGCGTGGCCGACCAGACGGGATTCGGGATGCGGCGCGCGCTGTATTTCGACAATGTCGTGACGGTCGCATACCTGGGCTGGAGCGCCTTGGCTTCGGCGCACGGATCGCCGGTGGCCACCTGGTCTCAACGGCTCACGATTGCGGCGACCATCTACCTCATCGGCATCTACCTCTCGCTCACTGGCGCAGTCACCGAACAGCTGCGCGGGCGCACGCGACGTGCCGTTCGCACCGCCCGGCAACTCGTCGCCGAACTGCAGCACGAGACGAAGCAATTGGAGGCTCAGGCAGTGGAACTGGAGCATGCGCGGCGCGCGGCAGAGGAGGCGAGCCGCATCAAGTCGCAGTTCCTGGCGGTCATGAGTCACGAGATACGAACGCCCATGAACGGCATCCTGGGCACGATCGAGCTGCTGCTTCTGACACACTTATCGCAGAACCAGCAGCAACTCGCGAAACTCGCGCAGCAGTCGGCGCGCTCTCTGCTCGGCCTCATGGAAGACCTGCTCGACCTCTCGCGCATCGAGGCCGGCAGGCTGCGCCTTCAGCCTGTGATGTTCGACCTGCGCGCCTTGCTCGAGGAAGTGGTGGAGCTGACCCGGGTGACCGCCGGGCAGAACCAGATCACCGTATCGGCCCACCTGCCGGCCACGCTTCCACGATCGGTGCACGCAGACCCCATGCGGCTTCGCCAGTTGCTACTCAACCTGCTCCACAACGCGGTGAAGTTCAGCCCTCCGCGAACGGGCCGGGCGATGCTGGAGGCCGTCGTCCTCGATAGCCGGCCTGGTCGGGCGCGTGTGCGTTTCGAGGTGCGCGACAACGGCATCGGCATTCCTTCGGACCAGCTGGAGCGCATATTCGAAGCGTTCGCACAGGTGGACAGTTCCGCGACGCGTCGATACGGTGGCACCGGACTGGGTCTGACGATCGTGAAGGAGCTGGTTGACGTGATGGGCGGACACATCACTGCGGAGAGCAGCCCAGGCGTGGGCTCGGTGTTCCGGGTCGAGCTGGAGTTTGCAACCGAGGGAGACATCAACGGCTCCCTTTGAGAGATGGGACTCGATGGGCAATCAGCATCCGTTGCGCGCCTGATTCACCCCCCCCGTGCTCCCATCTCGCGCTTTACGCTTGCAGAATTACTCCCATCGTGACGCAATGGTTGCCGTATTGGGAGCACCGCTGCTGCCCAGCTGTGCCTGCACCAAGTGCCATCGCGCCCGTGCCTCCCCTGCATTGATCGCCTCCAAATACTCTGCCAATGCGTTGTAATCCCCAAACTCCAGACCCGCCCGCACCGCATACTCACCCGCCGAGATCTCGAGCGAAGTCATTTTCACCGTCTGCACCCGCGCGGATTCGACGGCGGTGAGCACGGCATTCAACGGGAAGGACGCCACTCGCGCAATCTCGGCGGCATCCTTGGCATACAGCGGCGGCGAGACGGGACGCTGCGCCGCGACGCGTGCCTGATCGATCTGCGCAGACAGGCGCACGCTTTCAGCGCGCAGCAATTCGGTCTGCTCGCGAAGACGCCATGCCTGCCAGCCCTGTTGGGCTGCAATCCCGAATACGAGCGCGCCCGGAAGGTACCAGCACCATACCGGCAGGCGCCGACGCGGCGCGAAGTTCACCTTCAGCGCCTTCACCGCAACCACTCCAGCCAGGGAATCCCCTTCGCCGATTGATCGGCGTCCAGGCGGAGCCTCCCGACCAACTCCCGGCCACTCTCGACATCGGATGAAATGAGCGCGCGTGCAAGCGCGGCAGTTGCCGCATCGGCATCGATGATCGGCGAAATGCAATTCACGCTCTCGATCGCATCGCCGTGACCAAGCAGCACGGTCAGGCTTTCATCGTCGACGGCTGCAATGGCCGGTGCGTTCGCATCACGCCGTGATGCCTCGTCGAGCACACCGCTCCACCATGGACGGATCGACACAATGCGATCCCGCCGTGCGCGCAGCACTTGCAGCAAGCGATCCAGCACCTCGCGATGCATTGCGACAGCGACACGCGAGCGGTCCAGCGGGCCGGCATCGAGCCAGACCTCGCACGGCCCTGGCAGCCCTGTTCGAGCTGCGGCCATTGCCATTGCAGCGCGATGCAACTCATCTTGAGTGCGAACGCCGGGCAATACAGGCACGACGAACGGCCTGCACAGCGCGCCGCTCAGCCAGACACGAACGCGCGAACTTCCCTCTGCTCCATTATCCAGGTGCGCTTCCATTGTGAGGAACACGGCGTCGATGCCGTCGAGCGCCGCTTCCGTGTGCCGGCGGCCCTTACCTGCAAAGGCAAAAGCCCGCGTGCCTATGTACAGGTCGAGATCCCCCCTGCTGCGTCTATTGCCAGCCAACCACACGCTTGATCTCCTCCGCGCTGGTCGCGCCGTCCAGCACCATTCGCGCCGCCTGAGCCGCCAGCGACTGCACCCCCGATCGAAGCACATGCTCGCGCAAGGCGGAAACCGGGGCATGTCCCGTGACAAGATCGCGCAGCCGGTCATCGACCCCATGCACTTCCGCAATGACCGAGCGCCCGTGGTACCCGCTGCCGTGACACGCCTCGCAGCCCACGGCCCGCGGGAGCATGCCGGCTTGATGCCCCAGGCTTTGGAGCCAACGGCGCTCGCGCTCACCCGCTTCGCGCATACCCACACAATGCGTGCACAACCGGCGCACGAGCCGCTGCACGATGACTCCATTGAGCGAGGACATGAAGCCGAACATGTCCAATCCGAAATGCCTGAATCGACCCGTGACGTCGAAGATGCTGTTGGCATGCACGGTGGTGAACACCTGATGCCCCGTCAACGCAGACTGCACTGCGATCTCCGCGGTTTCGGCATCGCGGATTTCTCCGACAAGGATGCGGTCCGGATCATGACGCAGGATCGAGCGAAGGCCCTTGGCGAAAGTCAGCCCCTTCCGCTCGTTCACGGGGATCTGCAGCACGCCGTGCAACTCGTACTCGACGGGATCCTCGATCGTGATGATCTTCTCCAGCCCGTTGTTGATCTCCGACAGCACTGCATATACGGTCGTCGTCTTGCCACTGCCCGTCGGCCCGGTGACCAGCAGCATGCCATGCGGCAGCTCCGCCAACTCCCGCAGCCGTTCGGCGCTGACCAGATCGAAGCCGAGCAGGTCGAGCGAGACGCTGTGGTCACGAGAGCGCAATTGAGCCTTGTCGAGCAGCCGCAGCACCGCGTCCTCACCGTGCACGCTGGGCATGATCGAGACCCGCAGGTCAATGCTTCCGCCGCCGACATCGAACCGGAAGCGCCCATCCTGCGGCACTCGCCTTTCGGTGATGTCGAGTTGAGCCATCACCTTGATGCGAGAAATCACCTCCTCGGCGCGCCGCGGATCTGCCATGCGTGCGTAGTGCGTCATGACGCCGTCCTGACGCAGCTTCACCTCCACGCCGGTCCGGTTGCACTCGAAGTGAATGTCGCTGGCGCCCTGCACATACGCCGCGCGAATCGCCGCATCGACAAACTCGACGACCGGCCCGCCGGCCTCCAACCTCCGCTCCACCTTGTCGCCTGCAGTGGAACCGACGGGCACGCCGAGCCATTGTTCGAGCAGGGTTGACGTCACTGCGACAAGCTGTGGCACCGTGCCGAGCGCCAGGCTCGCCCGCCGCACCGCGTCGTCGTTCCACGGATCGGCCATTGCCAAACGTGCGCGCGGCTCACCCTCCGCCCGGACCGCGACTGCACCGAGCTGACCGGCGGTTGCGACGTCCAGCACACTGAAGTCCGGTCGAGCGCGGCTGGCATCGATGAGCGCGCTAACGCCGGCCTCGCGTCTCAGCGCCTCATCCAAGTCATGTGGCGCGAGGCCCGACATTCTCAGCAGCACGTCGAGCACGGTGCCCGCGCCGGATTGATGCTGGCGGCGTGCCGACTGGATTGCAGAGCGCAAGTCACCCATCATGCAAGTCATTCAATGTGTCAGTGGAGACTTGTCGCAACGTCGAACACCGGCATATACATCATCACGACAATGCCGCCGACCACGAGCGCGACGACGAGCAGCAGCAACGGCTCGACGACGCGAGTCGCTCGCTCGATGAACGTCGTGAACCGTGAAGCGTGCCGCTCGGCGATGGTCTGCAGCACGCGTTCGAAATTGCCGGTCCGCTCGCCCACCGCGAGAAGCCGTCGCGTCACGGTATCGGTCAGGCCCGCGTCGAAAAAGGCCGTGGAGAC
>DASTGE010000681.1:0-9103 GCA_035719405.1 Burkholderiaceae bacterium | reverse complement strand
CGTGGCGGAGGTCTACGGTCCGGAGGCTGAGGGCCGGCACCAGGTCGCTCAACGGGTCCGGAAGGTCTTCGAGCAGACGCCCGGTGTGGTGGGCGTGGACGATTCCGGCATCGCACCGGCACCACGCAAGCTGCTTCTGGTCGACCGGCGCAAGGCCGCACTGCTCGGTGTTCCGCAGTCGGCCATCGTGTCCACATTGCGTGCGGGGTTGGTTGGCGAGGCCGATGCCTACCTGCACGACGAGAGCAAGTACCCCGCCGCTGCAACGATCCAGCTTCCTTCCGAGAGCCATGGCGACCTCGACGCGCTGCTGCAGCTCGGCGTGCGCGGCGCGTCGGGACAGGTGGTGCCCGTGCGCGAGCTGATCACGCTCGTCGACTCCCTGCGCGAGCAGCCGATCTATCACAAGGACGGTTTGCCGGTGCATTACGTCGTGGGCGACATGGCCGGCGCGGTGGACAGCCCGCTGTACGGCATGTTCAAGATGCGCAGTGCGCTCGCGCAGATCCGCACGCCTGGCGGCGGCACCCTGGGCGAGGACTTCATCCGCCAGCCGGCCGACGCCTGGCGCGATTACGCGCTGAAGTGGGACGGCGAATGGCAGATCACTTACGAGACATTCCGCGACATGGGCGCTGCCTACGCGGTGGGGCTGGTGCTGATCTACCTGCTCGTGGTCGCGCAGTTCGGCTCGTCGGGGCGCGGGGCCGAGTCAAGTGACGAACGCCTGGGGGTCAATCCATACCTCACGCCGCTGATCATCATGGCGCCGATCCCGCTGACCATAGTCGGCGTGCTGCCGGGCCACGCGCTGCTCGGTGCGCCGTTCACAGCCACCAGCATGATCGGCATGATTGCGCTGGCCGGGATCATCGTGCGCAATTCGATTCTGCTGGTCGACTTCATTCAGTTGAAACTCGCGCAGGGCGCGCCGCTGAAAGACGCGGTGATCCATTCCGCCGCAACTCGGGCGCAACCCATTCTGTTGACGGGATTCGCCGCGATGCTGGGCGCCTTCTTCATTGTCGATGATCCCATCTTCAATGGGCTGGCGATCTCGCTGATCTTTGGCATCCTGGTCAGCACGCTGCTGACGCTGGTGGTGATCCCGCTGCTTTACTACATCGCCTGGCGACGCGCGCGTCCCGCCGCGTCCGCCGTCAGCCAGGCGTTCCGAAAGGCGCCGCCTCTTCGCTGATCTTTGGGGAGTGTAAAAGCGGCCATGCGGGAGGCACGATGGCGCTGCCGGTTTTCTCGGAAGCGCATCGCGGCGTGTCCATGTCGCGTTCAGGAATGCGTTAATTGAAAGTGGGTCTCGCGCGTAATCGGCGGTGACGTCGGTGGCCGCGCAGCGCCATACTTGCTCTATCTGTATTTCGGTACTCGCTGCGCTAACTCGGCCGCCCCGCCTTCGAGGGCGCCGCCGCTTGTCAAATGCGGGACCCCCAATGGCGCTTGCTTCAAAGCCAATCTGACGGCAACCCCTATGTGGGCGGGCGAAGCAGGTTCGCCCTTTCAAAATGGATCGGGAAAATCAACCAACCCGCGCCCTCGCTCCTCAGTGATGCTTCGATAGCGGTGGCTCTGAGGATCAGGGGTCGCGCAACATGGCGCGGCAGATCCAGGACCGAGCCTGACTCCCGTCCCCCTCAGTCGAGCAGTTGAATGGTTCGGAAAGCGCGACTCTTCTTCGGGAATATACCGTCTCAGAAGAATGGCTGATCCATTATTCGGCCATTCACTCACCCACATTTCATCGCACCATTACAGATGAACAACGTCGGAAAGACATTCAAGCGCGCGGACCTCAGCTGTCGCGATCAAAGTGCAGCGACCTCAATGGAATTCACCCACGGTTTTCGTCGTGGCTCGTCGAGCAACACGCTCGGCCCGGAGTTGCCCTTGGTCCCGAGGAGAAGCTCCCGCGTCTGCGCAAACAGAAACCGAACCGCTCCCGCAGCCGGGTCTTTCTCCCCTGAGGCGCGGATTACGGAAGCGGCTCCCATAAGCAGCAGCCGGAATTCAAGACCTTCGAGCAATGACGCGCACACTTCGGATGATGTGGCGACCACGGACGCGTCAAGTGTGTCCGGGCGCAGTGAGTCTCAACCGGAGAGCTCGCCGCCTTCTTCCGGTGCTTCAAGCATGGTCCGTGGGAGTCAGCCCTACGTGCCACAGCACGACGAAGCAAGCCGGACGTGCGGCCACGGGGGATGCGGCCGCCACGGTCACGGGGGATGCGGCGCCCACGGCCATGGGGGGATGTATCCCGGGATGTATCCCCCACATGAGATGTACCCCACACGGGGGATGTATCCCCCACCGGGGATGTATCCCCCACCGTGGATGGATTTAGAACAAGAGTCTTCCGACGGCCTCATAAGCACGATCGGTCGGGGCATCCAAAACTTACTCTCATTTGTGGGCGGCGACCCAGACCCAGAACCTCTGGGGCCGTACGGAGGGTTCGGGCAACCGTATATGGGCGGTTTCGGGCAACCGATGCCCCCGTATATGGGCGATTTCGGCACCGGCTTTCGTGGATATGCGCCTGATGGTAACAGCATGCCCGAATGGGCCCGCAACATCGATGTCCCCAATGCGACCGCTGCGACCATCAGGCCGCCAGCTTCACCGGGCGTCGCGCCAATAAAACTGAAGTTTGCGAACTTGCAGTCCACCTTCGATAATCTATGGGATAGAACCAGCGCTACGATGCGGGAACATGGCTGCATCATCGTTTCCGGGTCCGATGGTATTTTGAAGACCAAGAACATTGTTGTCGGGGAAAGCGACCACATGCGCCACGACCATACCGTCGGTGCAAACGAGACATTGCAAGGTGCATTTCACACGCACCCGAATCAGCCGAACGGACAGGGTGGAGGAGCCTTCAGTGGTGCGGACGCGGCAATGTCTGTCAACATGGGCGAACGTGCCTCATTTTGCCAAGCCGGCAGTGATCAGTATTTACTCCTTCGTTCGCAACGCACGCCGAACCATGTTGATTTCGATGGCTACGGCAAACGGGGCCGGGACGCGGCGTTCATGCAACTTCAAATGCAGCTGGGGGGGCTGATACCCGCGACCATTCAGCTCTCCAAGACCCTGGCTGATGAATTGAATTACGCCTTCTATGAGGGCAATCAAGGAGTCTTTTGGCGAGTGCATCCGCCGGTCAGGGAAAGTGAGATCGAGGCCGCATCGGCTGCCCAACGCAGTGGTGGGAAGGCGGCGGCTGCACAATCAGCACATTCCTCCGACCATCGGCAAACAACGGCGGCACCATCGAGTGCCGGGCCTGCGCGCAACAGAGGATCGAGAAAGGAAGGAGACATCATTGCAAGCATGGCCATGTTGATCGACGTGGACCGCGAGACGGTGAAGCAGGTGGCCATACGACTCGGGCACTACAAGTCCGGCGAGGGAATGAGGTTCTCGCAGGTGGAAAAGATTCTGGCGCAATTCGGCGTCTCGTCGGTACGCCATGAACAATCCGGTGATTGGAGGAGTCTGCCCGATTGTGCCCTGGTGTCGGTTCTTGACATGAAGGGACGCAAACGCGCGGTAATTTTCAGCCGGCAAGGGGGGCGATCGGGGCATGTCTACGAGGGGAACCCGGAGCCGCGCGCGACCACAGGATACCGGCTCGTGCCGGGTGACCCCTGCCTGGAAATAGGACGGGAGACGGGCGCTGCCAAGGAATCGGGAAGAAGGGGTGACGATGACAGCTTCGCTTCCCGTCATCATGACGATGATACGTTTGCTTCGCGTTATTATTCTGTATGAGAACGGGAGTCAGGGGCGTCGCGAGAAACGGTTTCGCGAAGATCGGAAGTCTCATGTATGAGGCACTTTATCCTGCGCCCTGACCCGCGAGGAGTCCGGCACACGGCCCCAGACTGTTCGACCACGAACTGAGGTGCTGTCCTGCAGAGGAGCGGGTGGGACGCATCCCTTGAGGTTCGATCCTCTCCGAAAATGCGTCTCGGTTTCCTGACTTCTCTCTGCTCCGGGCCGTCGAGTGGCACCCTAGAATCAGCCCCCTGAATGCAGTAACAGGGAGCATGGATGGACAGGACCGACACCGCCGGCGCGATCAGGCAAGGCGCCCTCGAACCGACGATCGTGACCTTCGCGGTCTCGGACCCCGAGGTCCTTCTTGCGCTGTCCGAATACCCCGATGGTTCTGCCCGCACGAACTTCCTCGTGACGGCATTGAAGGTCGGCGTGCTCTCATTGAAAGCGGCCCGTGGCACTCTCGACAGCGACACCTTGCGCCGGGAGGGCGATCGCGTGATGGAGGAACTGGGCAATCGCCTGAACGGCTGGCGCAGCAAGTTCGAGGAGCGTGTCTCGGGATCATTGGCACACTATTTCGATCCCCAACAGGGCACGTTCATGGAGCGGGTTCATCGGCTCACGAAGGCCGATGGCGATCTTGCCACCGTCATCCGTCAGCAGGTGCAGGACGCGCAGTCGAACCTTGCGAAAGTTTTCGAGCAGTTCATTGGCGAGAACAGCCAGCTCCTGCGAATGCTCGATCCCACTGGCGAAAACCAATTGGTGGCGGCATTGCAGCGGACCCTCGATGGCGCAGTGCAGGCGCAGAACCAGGCGATCCTCGGCCAGTTCAGCCTGGACAACAAGGACGGAGCGCTGGTCCGGTTCCTTTCCGAGTTGACGGCCAAGCATGGCGATCTGAACCAGGCCCTCTCGCGCGACATGCAGGCGATCGTCGCCGAGTTCAGCCTCGACAAGGAAGACTCCGCGCTGTCGAGACTCGTGTCGCGGGTGGAGACAGCGCAGAAAAGTCTTACCGCCGAGTTGTCTCTCGATAACGAGGACTCGGCGCTGCAACGGCTGCACAGGATGCTGCAGGATCATCACGGGACGCTTCTGAGGCAGCAGATGGAACTGTCTGCCCGACTCGAGACGGCAATCAAGAGCATGAACGCGCGCCGTGAGGAGTCAGCCAAGAGCACCCGTCACGGACTGGAATTCGAATCGACACTCGGCGATCACTTGCGCGGCCTGGTGCAGGCCGCGGGCGACATTGTTCAGGATGCCGGTGCGACGACGGGTCTGAAGCCGAATTGCAAGGTCGGGGACTACGTGATCACCATTGGCCCGGAGAAGGTGGCGGCGGGGGCGCGGATCGTCGTCGAGGCCAAGGAAAGCGCCTCGTATGACCTGGGCAAGACGCTGGAGGAAGCCCAGGTCGCGCGCACGAACCGGCAGGCAGAAGTCTGCGTCTTCGTGCACTCCACAAAGACGGCACCGCAGAGTATCCCGACCTTCCAGCGTTACGGGCACGACATCGTCGTCAAGTGGGATGCCGACGACGACGCGCACGATGTCTGGCTGCAGGCGGCGCTGATGGTCGCAACGGCGCTCTCGGTGAAAGCCGCTTCGCACGACAAGCAGGAGGCGGCGAGCTTCGACAAGATCGACAAGGCGATAGAGCGGATTCGAAAATGCCTCGAGGGCTTTGAGGAGATTCATACCTCGGCCAATACCGCGAAGAACGCGACCGAAAAGATACTGAACCGGGCGCGATTGATTCAGGAGGGGCTTTCCTCTCAGGTGCAGGCCATCGGAGACGAAGTGCTGAAGCTCAAGGAAGACGTGGCAAAGGATTGATGGTTTCTTGAAACTGCCACCCCTGGCGACCGGCCTGTCGAGGCGTGAAGCTGCTGTGCGGCACAGCGCAATTCGTGCTCGGAGCCAGCGGGCACATTGCAGGTGTGATCAATCCTGCATCGAAGAACCGGCGCAGCTATCGGGGTCGATGGCCGGCAAGACGATGACGCCGCGCAATTGGCTGGCCTCCGCGAAGGAAACCGCGGGCAGTTGGCGGACGCATTGGAGTCCCGACGTGGGTGGCCCCGCCGTCATCCATCGCCGCGAGTTCCGCGCGAGGACCGGCCCCTTGCGGGCAGCGACGACCGCGTGCAGATTGGACGGGGTGTTGCGCAGCAGGTAGGCCAGCGGCTCCAGCGACTCGGCCGGAAGACGATCCGCCTCGTCCACCAGCTGCACGAGGATCACCGGATGGCTGCTCAGGCGCTGCTCCGAAGACAGCAGACGATCGCGAGTGACGAGGTGCCGCGGCACCCGCGGCCGTGTGACCTTGAGCCATAGGTCGCTCATGCGGTCGGGTGGGGCGAGCGCAGCCATGCGTCCATGCGTTGGATCGCCTGTTGCGGACGCGGCTGCATAGGGCGTCCTCGCTGCATGGTAGCAACCCGAACCGTCGGGATCGACAGCCGACAAGATGAGACTCGATCCGGAACAAGGCGATGGATCTGGAAGCCATCGTCGTCGCAGGAATCTTTATGTGATCTTGATGCGGCTTGCGCTGCAATCCACGTTCATCTTCAAGCCCCCGTGGAATCCCATCGCTGCCTTCGTCTCGACTCGATCGCGCGCAAGGCGCGACAGGCGGTCCTCGTGTTTCCGATGGGCAAAGTCGAAGTGAAGGCCTTCATCCACCTGATGCACGCAAGAGGGCTTCCCGAGCAGGTTCTGCTGGTGCGTCCCCACGTGGAATACGTGCCCCACCTGCCCGTCGCGCAGCGCGCGGCGCTGACCTCGCTGAGCGAGAGCGTGAGGCTCGTCGATCTCAGATACGGCTTCGATGACGAGCCTGACGTGCCAAAGGCCCTGCGCCAAACCAGGTGCATCGAACCGAGCGATGCGATCCATTACTACGTCGTCGACGACCGGGGCGCTGCGTTCGCAGGCAAGGGAATGGCGAGGTGGCGCAAGTGGCTTTTCATGATGATGTCCGCCGCCTGCGTGCCCGCTGCAGAGTACTTTCATCTTCCCGCGGACCGCACCACCGAGCTTCACATTGCCGAAAGCGAGGCCTGCGACGCGGGCGTCTACGGCACGAAGCGATAGCCGATTCCCGTTTCGGTGAGCAGGTGCCTGGGCTGCGCCGGATCCTGCTCGATCTTCTTGCGCAACTGGCCCATGTAGACGCGCAGGTAATGCGTGTCCTCGGAATGATGAGGTCCCCATACCGCATTGAGCAATTGCCGGTGCGTCAGCACGCAATGCGGATGCGTCGCCAGGTGCGTCAGCAGCCGATACTCGATCCGAGTGAGGTGAATTGTTTCGCCCATGCGTTCGACAATTCGACGCGCCATGTCGATCTTCACGTTGTCGAACTCGATCGCAGGGCTCCCGCGCACACCGCCCGCGCGTCGACGCAAATGGGCTCGCACGCGCGCGAGCAACTCGCTTGCCCCGAGCGGCTTGACGAGAAAGTCGTCGGCGCCGGCATCGAGCGCCTCCACCTTGTCATCCTCTGCGCAGCGGGCGGACAGCACCAGCACCGGAATGTCCGACCAGGTGCGCAGGTCGCGGATCAGGTCCACGCCGTCGCCGTCGGGAAGGCCCAGGTCCAGGACCAGCAGGTCGGGCCGACGGGACGCGGCTTCGATCAGCCCTCGCTCCACGTTGTCCGCCTCGAAGACCTCGAAACCCTCGCGCTGCAGTGTGTGGTGCACGAACCTGCGGATTGCGGCCTCGTCCTCGACGACGAGAATCCTGGCTGACGGTTCGCTCATGTTGTGGATTCCCCTGGAGACTCGGCTTCGATCGCATTGAGCTTCGGAGGCTCTCCGACCGGCAGATCAATCGTGAATCGCGCACCGCCGCCTGGCCGGTTCTCCCCGGCGATCGAGCCCCCGTGGGCCTCCACGATCGCCCGACAGATCGCCAGCCCGAGGCCGACTCCCGGGGTGGGGCTTTCCTTGCGGCCCCGCTCGAACATTTGGAAGATCGCCTCCTCACGGTTTTTCGGCAGGCCGGGCCCCTGGTCATCGATGATCAGCTTCACGCGATCGCCGACCGTGCTTGCGCTGATTTCGATCGGCGTGCCGGCGTATGCATACTTGACCGCGTTTTCCAGCACGTTGCACAGCACCCGCTCCAGCAGGGCAGGATCGACGTGCAGCATCGGAAGGTTGGGCGGCAGACAGACGCGCACTCGCGTCGGATCGAGCGTTCCCTGCATCGCGCGCAACGCGCTGCCCACCGCCTCCTCCAGCGGCAGCCATTGCAGGTTCAGCTGCACATGCCCCGATTGCAGCCGTGCCATGTCGAGCAGGTTGCTGACCTGCGCGCTCATGCGCATTGCCGCCTCGCGCATCGATTTCGCAAGTTCCGCCTGCGCGCTGCTTGCAGAGGTCGCGGTCATCGCGAGCGTGTCGGCCATGCCGACCATTGCCGACAGCGGCGTCCTCAAGTCGTGTGAAATCGCGGCCAGCAGCGAGTTGCGAAGCCGCTCCGATTCCATCTGCACCGTGGTGCTCTGTGCGATCTCGACGTAATGAATACGTTCCAGCGAGATGGCCAGCAGCGACGCGCAGGTGTCCAGCAGCCGTCGCTGCTCGGGCCCGGCCAGCCGCTGGGGGTTGCGCGGCTCGATTGCCAGCACCCCGCGCATGCGCATTGGAGCCTTCAAAGGCAGGTAGAGGATCGAACTCGCAGGCAGCGTGTTGGTGCCGTGTCCGGCCGGCTCGTCGTGATCGAACGCCCACTGCGCCACGCTCGCATCGACACCCGACGGGATGTCGGGCACGGGCACGGGAGCGGTCAGGCGCCCCTGCAGGTCGGCCACCAGCAATGCCCCATTCGCCTCGAACTCCGACTTCGAGAATCGCGACGCGATCTCCGCCACCTGCTCGGGCAGCAGTGCGCCGGACAGGTCGCGTGACATCTCGTACAGCGCCCGCACCCGCTCCTCCCGCAGTCCCGCAACGCGTGCCTGGAACTTGAGCCCGGCGGTCAACTGACCGATCACCAGGGCCACGGCGAGCATGACCGCGAAGGTCAGCAGATACTGCGCATCATTGACACTGAAGGTGAAGCGCGGCGGGACGTAGAAGAAATCGAAGGCCGCCACCGCCACGAAAGCCGCGAGCACCGCCGGCCCGCGCCCGTAACGCACGCCGATGAACACCACCGCGAGCAGGAAGACCATGACGATGTTCGCCAGGTCGAGCACCGAATGCAGCGGCGCGGTCAACAGCGTGACGCCGGCGCAGAGGAGCACGCTCCAGAGGTACGGCAGCCAGCCGGCAACGTGTTC
>DASTGE010000680.1:0-6548 GCA_035719405.1 Burkholderiaceae bacterium | reverse complement strand
AGGCCTCGCAGGCCTCGCGCTGGGCGTCGAGGCTGTTGAACTCCTGCTGGAGCCCGTCCTCGGTCGACTTGCGGGTATAGACCGCGCAGCGCAGCGGCTTCACGGCTTCTTCGTCCGCTGCGTAAGACCGAAGAAGCGAGGGCCGTTCCAGTGCGTCCCGGTGATCGCCCGGGCGACGGCGGTCAACGTCTTCCAGTGTTGGCCGTCGTATTCGAAGCCATTGGCCAGCACGATTACGGTGTGGCCCACTCCGTGCCAGTCGCGAACAAGCCGGGTTCCGAGAGTCAGCTTACGAGGCATTGGCTTCTTGTCACCGTTCTCCCTTGCCCGCGCTGCTACCTGACGCAGCAAGGTTCTTGTTCCCCAGCTGATCCCGCCATGCTTCAGCTCCTGCAGCTGGTAGCCGATCCCCAGCCGCAACAGTTCGGGCGAGAGGTTGGGCGCGGGCGCGCCGTAGCGACGCGCCCACTCGGCCTTGAGCTCCTCGCCCGACATCTCAGCCAACCGGGCGAGGTTCAGGTAGGGGCGCCGCCCCATCAGGCCGCAGCCTGCGGAGCGATCAGCCTGTAGATGGTCGCGCCATTCTCCCGTTTGTGTCGTTCAAGGATCCTGCCCTTCTTGCGCAGGCCAGTAAGGAAGGCCCGACAGGTGTGCGGGAGCCAGCCGGTGGCCTGGCACAGATCCTCGAGCGAGGCACCGGCATTCTCCCTGAGCAGGGCCTCGACCAGCGAGGTCTTGGTCGGCGGCTTGGCCGCAATCGGCGCGCTGGGCGGGGCAGGCTGCGGTGCACGGGCCATCTTGCGCGGGCGCTTGCCCGTCGGGTGGGGTTGCATGGTCATGGCTGGTTCTCCGGTGCGGAGCGGCACTGTGCCGCTCCCACCACCCAGAGCCCTGCCGATCGGATCGGTCAGGGCGGCAGCCGACCGTTCCGGCCGCGATTCACTGACCACACCAATGCTCCGCGCGCGGGCGAAGTCCAATGCAATTTGGATCCTGCGACAAAGCTGGACATGGACTTCTGACCGCTGTCCCGGCGTGGTGGCGCCATGGACCATGACACCGAAGACCTAGTCGTCCAGCTGTCCACGCGCATCGGGATGATCATGGAGGACACCAGCATGCTCGCGCTGACCGTGCGGGGCATGGACCCGGTGGGGCGGCGCGCGGCGCTTCGGAAAATCGAGCAGGCTGCGGGCCGGATTCATGCTCTGGTGGCCGCTGCCAACGCCTTGAAGAGCTGAGGCAGCTTTGTCGGACGCTCCGGAATGTCTCCTTACGGGAGCGCTCACTGGGATAGCGGACGTTCCGGACGGCGAACAGGTATGTCAGCTTCGCGCCTTAGAGACGGTCATTGGGCGGGCGGCTGATGCGCCGGAAAGCGGAAAATGTTTTTTGGCCACCCTCAAGCTTTCGTTCCAGACGAGAACTGATGCCCGCTCACGAATTCGTGAAGCGGTCCGCGCGAAGTATGCTACAAGCAACCATCACATAAAAATCTTCCGAGCCATGTGTGACCGAGGGACCGACCGCGCCCCCGCTTGATGTGGGAGTGCGCACCATGTGCCTCAATCAAATCCTAGAAATTGAACAAGTTACGCTCATGCAGCACGCTGCAGCTAACGATGCGGCAAAGATCAAACCCTTGCGGCGGAAGCTGAACATGTTTCAAAAACTGCTCAAAGAACATCCATACGCTCACCGTCCCTATATCCATGCCAACAGTTCTGATGGCCAGATGGCGTCGGAAGCGAACGAGCCGTCTGGATTGATCCCCGGCTTGGCCGCTTGGGAAAACGAAGGCGGGCGTATCGAGATGGCCAAATCGCAGAAGCGCAGCAATCGTGAGATACGCAAACCCAAGGCCGAAAAGCCTAAAACTGGCCCCAAACCGCCGGTATCTCCCGTCAATGAGTTGATGAAGAAGCCGAAAGGAAAGCTGTGAGACGATTTTTCAGCGCGTTCACTCCGGATTGCATTTGTCGGTAACGCCCTGCCGCGCCGTTGCGGCATAGCGACATTCACGACTGACCTTGAACTGGCGCTCCGATCCTCGGCCGGAGTTGCCGAAACCGCCATTATCGTCATGCGCGACCCGGGAAGCGTCCATGACTACCCTCCCTCGGTTCGGCTCGGGATCGACCAGGATGATCCGGAGCAATATCGCAACGCAGCCAAATTCATAAATCAGGAGGGTTTCGACCTCGTCTGCCTGCAGCACGAATTTGGAATATTCGGCGGGGAAGCCGGCAAGCTCATTCTCGACTTCATTGCGGCGTTGAAGGTGCCGCTGGTCACTACGCTTCACACCGTTCTCGACCGGCCAAGCGATGATCAACGCGAGGTCACAGAAGCAATCGTTGCTGCATCGAGGCGCCTCGTCGTCATGGCACGCAAGGGCAGGCACATCCTCGTCGAAACCTATGGCGCCGATCCCGGAAAGATCGATATCATTCCCCATGGCATTCCTGACGCACCCTTCGTAGACACGCTGGGAGCGAAGCACAGGCTCGGTTTCTCGGGCCGCAATGTCATCTTGACCTTTGGTCTCATCAGCCCGAACAAGGGTATCGAAACGATGATCGAGGCGATGCCAGCGATCATCGCGCGCTCGCCCGATGCTCTCTATGTGGTGATGGGAGCTACGCATCCGCAGCTTCTGCGGGAAGCCGGGGAAGCGTACCGTGAAAGCCTTGTCCGGCAGGTCGAAGCCCTAGGGCTCAAAGATCACGTTGTGTTCCTGAACCGGTTTGTCGATCGCCCCGAACTGCTCGACCATATCGCCATGTGCGACCTCTATGTGACGCCGTATCTGGATGAGGCCCAGATGACGTCGGGCACATTGGCCTATTCCCACGGCCTGGGCCGGCCCGTCGTCTCTACCCCCTATTGGCATGCCGCCGAACTGCTCGAAGACGGCTCGGGAGTCCTGGTGCCATTCGGCGATCCGGCGAGTCTGGGCCGCGCTGTCGCTGGCCTGCTCGAAGACGTCTCAGCGCGTCTGGACATGGCAAAAAAGGCCTATGCGGCCAGTCGCCCAATGATCTGGGCGAATACGGCGAAGCGGTATGTCCAGTGTTTTGGCGCAGCGCGCCGGGCTCTGCCGACAACTCCGTTGGCAGACGTTCTGCCGCCGGAGCACTTGTTGATCGCAAACTGCATGCTTCCGGCAGCGTCTGCGCGGCATCTCGTCGACATGTGCGACGACACCGGGATGTTCCAGCATGCAGTGTTCTCAATCCCGGATCGCCATCACGGCTATTGCATCGATGACAATGCCAGGGGATTGTTGCTGTGCTGCACTCCTGCAAACGGACTGGATGAGCCCTTTGCAGAAGCCATGTCCCAGCGATTTGCTGCCTTTGTCCAGCATGCCTGGAACCCGGATGAACGGCGATTTCGTAATTTCATGGGGTTCAACCGCGAATGGCTGGAGCCGGCCGGGTCCGAGGACAGTCACGGCCGCACTCTGTGGGCGCTCGGTGCCTGTGCCCGGCACTCTTCAGACCCGGGACGAGCAAGTTGGGCCGGGCACTTGTTCAGCGAAGCGCTGGAAAAGGTCACGGCCTTCACGTCTCCCCGAGCATGGGCCTTCACGCTGCTCGGCCTCGACCACTATTGCGCGACTTGTCCGCAGGACAGGAACGCTGACACCCTGCGTGGAGAATTGGGCCGGCGGCTTGAGCGCCTTCTGATTGCAAACGAAACGCCTGCATGGACCTGGTTCGAAGAGCGGCTGACCTATGACAATGCCCGTCTTTGTGAAGCATTGATCCGCACCGGCAAAGCGACGTGGATCACCCATTTCACCGAAGCGGGGCTCCGCAGCCTGCACTGGCTGATCCAGGTTCAAACGGCTCCGCAAGGCCATTTCCGGCCTGTCGGCTCGATGGGGTTTATGCGGCAACGCGCGCCCCGCCATCTGTTCGACCAGCAGCCGCTGGAAGCCTGCGCAACGATTGCTGCATGCGTGGCTGCGAATGCAATCGATCCGGCAGCGCCGTGGCCGGATGAGGCACGGCGGGCATTCGCCTGGTTCCTGGGTGAGAACGATCTCGCCATTGCATTGGTCGATATCGAATCCGGGAGTTGCCGGGATGGCCTTCATCCCGACCGCGCGAATGAAAACCGGGGCGCCGAGTCCGTCTTGTCCTATCTGCTGGGGCTGGCGGACATGCATGCCCTTGAAGCGATGACCCGCAGCGACACCGTGTCGGTCGGCCACAGCCCTGAACCCTCTGTTTGTCTGGACCGTGCCGATGCATGAAACGACCACGCGCACGACGCCATTTTTCAATCGCCAAACATTGCACCTGAGGCCGGATCCCGCGCGCGTGGTGCTGCGTCCATTCGAGCCTGCGCCCGAGCCCAGAGCCCTGAACCGGATCGACAAGTCGCGAGCTTGCCGCATCTTCGAGCGAATTCTCGCCCTCGATGAAACAGGCGTCAAAACCTTGCTGGCGGCAACGCTCGCGAACTTCAAAGGCAGACACCGGAACCTGCTCGACATCTTCGATCGGCGAGCGACAGAAATGTCCGGCGCATTTGCCTGCGACCCATCGCTATCAGAAGCGCGGCATCAGTTGATCGGCGCCTATTTCCTCAATGAATACAGCTTCGAGGCAGCCGCGCTTTTCAACCCAAGCATTGTTCCGCATCCAGACCAGTTAGGCACCACCGGAGGCCGATTCATCCTGAGCGCAAGGGCAGTGGGTGAAGGCCACATTTCGTCACTGACCTTCCGGACCGGCAATGTCGCGGCTGATGGTACCGTTACGATTGATGCCCCGGAGCGCCTTGCGCGTGTTCCCGAAATTACCGCGCGAGTTGGTGATCGGGTGGAGCTCGCCTTCGATCCCGCCAGCGAGATTACCGAGCGGGTGATCTTTCCCATCACAGAGCATCAGGCAAATGGTATCGAGGATGCGCGCTTCGTTGCGTTCGAGCACGACGGCAAGACCACATATTATGCGACCTACACCGCCTATAGCGGCCAGGCCATCAGGTCTGAGTTACTTGAAACGGAGGACTTCGTTTCATTCCGCATGGCACCGCTCAAAGGTGTAGGCGCACGCAACAAGGGAATGGCGCTATTCCCTCGGAAGATTGGCGGACGTTACGCGATGATAGCGCGCCACGACAACGAAAATCTCTACCTTATCTATTCCGACAATTTGCATGAATGGGGTCTTGGCCAGCCTATCCTCCAGCCAGCGCATGCGTGTGAATTTATCCAGATCGGCAATTGCGGTTCGCCTATCGAACTGGCCGAGGGATGGTTGCTCTTCACGCACGGTGTCGGCCCGGTCAGACACTATTCGATCGGCGCCGTGCTGCTGGATAAGGACGATCCCTCCAAGGTCATTGGACGATCCCGCCAACCACTCATCCAGCCGGCGGCATCCGAACGCGAAGGCTATGTGCCGAACGTCGTGTACACCTGCGGCGCCATGCAACTGGAGGGCAGAATCGTGCTTCCCTATGCCATCTCCGACACCTTTTCGACCTTCGCAACCGTTGAGACTGCAGCGCTGCTCGAACTTCTGAAATCTTAAAAGGAATAAATATGACCGGCAATCCGACAGCACTCCCGACTGAGAACGCAAGCGATGCCGAACTGGAAGCAATGCAGCGATACGGCATCACGCGCGTGCCCGATGTGGTCTATCTGGTTGGGCCTTATCGCTATTCGAAGCTCGCCGATGCGCTTGCCGAGGCGAAGCGAAGAGAGATCGCATTCTGAGGCACTGCCTGGAACTTCTGATGGAAAGCCGGGCTGGCCAATTGTCGTGCAAGCGGCCGGGGCACCCGGCGCCAGACTTGCCATGAACAATTGAGTCCGATCCATGCTCACCGTCCAGGAAAGGACTACCAATGGAACTTACATCCGACCAGTGCCGTGCACAGGAAGCCATTCAATGGGAACGCGCCCAGAGCGAGCCGCTCGAAAACGTCCGAATTGTGGCTCTGAGAGCTGCAATCGCCTGGGGGCATGAAGCGACGGCTGCAGAGCAGCGGGAAGCTCGAAAGCGCCGCACACGCGCGATCGCCGAATTGATGGAAGTGCAGCGGCAGCGGAGCGACGACCGCGACATCCGAAGTTTCAGTGAGAATCCGGATCGCGGTTTCGCGGACGTTTGAAAGCTCATGGAAGAACTGCTCATCAGGCATCGCACGAGCTACCGATATCAGGTGCCGGTTGAGCTTGGGCCGCACCGGCTTATGCTTCGGCCGCGCGAAAGCTGCGAGGTCCGTCTCAAGACATTCGATCTCAACATCCGTCCGCAAGCTCAGGTATCCTGGGCGCATGACGTCTTCGGGAATGCCGTCGCGACAGCCGTCTTCGCGGGGCTGACCGACGAGCTCGTCATCGAAAGCTCCGCGCGCGTGCAGCTTGAAGCGGCCGCATGGCCCGTGTTCGACATAGCGGCGTCCGCAATTTCCTACCCCTTCCGCTACGCCGACGACGAATGGACCGACCTCGGTGCCCTGACCGTGCAGAGCTATCCTGATCCGGGCGGTAGATTACGCGATTGGGCGCAAGCGTTCGT
>DASTGE010000679.1:0-2900 GCA_035719405.1 Burkholderiaceae bacterium | reverse complement strand
CCTGCCGTCTTCACCGCTGCAGGCCCAAGCTTGAACACCCACACCATCCCGCCCTGCTCGAGGTAGTTGACCTTCTTGGCCACATCGCCACCCCACAGGGGCACCGCTCCACCCCAGCCCGAAACCACGGCAACATACTGCTCGCCGTTCTGCTCCCAACTGATGGGGGGCGCCACGACGCCCGAGCCGGTCTGGAACTGCCAGACCACCTTGCCCGTGTGCGCGTCGGCGGCCTTGAGATAGCCCTCCGGCGTGCCCCAGAACACGAGGCTGCCGGCAGTGGTCAGCACGCCTCCCCACAACGGCGCGTTGTTCTTCACTTCCCAGACAATCTTGCCGCTCTTGGGATCGATCGCCCGCAATGCGCCGATGTAGTCGTCGTCGACCGTCCTGATCGTGAAGCCCGCGCCAAGATAGGCCGCGCCCTTCTTGTAGGCGATCGGCTCGTTCCAGATCTCCATGCCCCATTCGTTGGCCGGCACATAGAACAGCTTCGTCTCCGGGCTGTAGGCCATGGGCTGCTGGTTCTTGCCGCCGAGGAACGAAGGCGCGGCAAAGACGCTCTTTCCCTTCTTGCCGTCGCCTTCGGTCGGGTTGCCCGGCCGGTTCTCCGGCACGAAGTTCGGGCGACCCGTCTTCAGGTCGATGCCAGTGGCCCAGGTCATCTTCTTGACGAACGGGAACGCATTCTCGAGCTTGCCGGTCCTGGCATCGAGCACGTAGAAGAAGCCATTGCGGTCGGCCTTGCCGCCCAGGCGCTTGCCGTTCATGTCGAAGGTGACGAACTCATTGACGCCGTCGAAGTCCCAGCCATCGTTCGGCGTGCCCTGGTAGTGCCAGACGATCTTGCCGGTCTTCACGTCAATTGCGACGGTGGAGCACGAGAAGAGGTTGTCGCCCTTGCGCAGATGGCTGTTCCAGGGTGCAGGGTTGCCGGTGCCGAAATAGGCAAGGCCGGTCTGCGGATCGTAGGTGCCGCCTAGCCAGGTTGCCGCACCGCCCGTCTTCCAAAGATCGCCGGGCCAGGATTTGCCCGGCGTGCCCGACACTCCGTTCTCCTTCTCGTTGCCGTCGGCGTCGTACACATAGCCCATGTGGCCTTCCACGGTGGGACGGGTCCACACCATGCGGCCGGTCTTGGCATCTCGCGCCTCGACGCGCCCCACCACACCGAACTCGCCGCCCGACACGCCGGTGAGCACGAGGCCGTTGGCGATGATGGGCGCGGCAGTGGCCGAATAGCCGGCCGCATAGTCGTCGATCTTCTCCTTCCAGACCACGTCACCCGTGTTCTGGTCGAGCGCGACGAGTTGCGCGTCCAACGTCGCGAAGATCACGAGGTTGTCGTACAGCGCGGCGCCCCGGTTGATGACGTCACAGCAGGGCATGATGCCGTCGGGCAAGCGATGCTCGTACTTCCACAACTTGCGGCCAGTTGCCGCATCCAATGCAAAGATCCGGGAGTACGAAGCCGTGACGAACATCTTGCCGTCGACAACCACGGGCTGCGCCTCCTGCCCGCGCTGCTTCTCGCCGCCGAACGAGAACGCCCACAGGGGCTGCAATTGGGCCACGTTGTTGACGTTCACCTGCTTCAGCGGTGAATGGCGCTGGCCCTGCGTGCCCATGCCCCACGACAGCACGTTGCGGCCGGCACGGGGGTCGTTGCGGATCATCTCGTCGGTCACGACCGCACTGGCAGCGGCGGACAGGCAGGCAAGAGCGGCTGCGAGGCAGATGGCGCGGGATCGCATGATGGGTTGTCTCCTGGGGATGACACGGGGTGGGTGCGAGCCCGCACTGCATGGCCGGGCATCGCGACGCGGCCCATTGCGCAAGGGCTGTGCCATCGCAGGGAGACTGCGGAAAAAGCCGTCGGGTCAGGGATGACCCTGGTCAATGAGGCTCGCCTTGTGCGAGCCTGTGACGGTCTGGTACAGGATGGGTGGGACAGAGACGCGCTACCGCCCCGACAGCTCCGCCACGGCCTGGTCGTCGAGCTTGATGTTGCATGCCCGCATCAGTTCATCGAGTTGCGCGGTCGACGTCGCACTCGCGATGGCCGACGTGATGCCGGGCTGCGCCAACACCCACGCAATTGCAATGCTGGCGGGCGGAACCCCGTAGCGACGCGCCACGCCATGAAGCGTCTCCACCACGCGCCATCCGCGCGCGTTGTCGTATTTGACAAGCCCCATTGCGCGCGGCCGTCCCTGGAAGTCTTCGCGCCGGCGGTACTTGCCGCTGAGAAAGCCCATCGCAAGCGAGTAATAGGGCGCGATGCCCACGCCCTCGCGACGGCAAAGCGGCGCGAGCGATCCTTCGACCGGCTCGCGCTCCAGCAGGTTGTAAGGCGGCTGCAGGCATTCGTAGCGCGCCAGGCCGTTGCGCGCGCTGATGGCCAGCGCCTGCTCCAGCCGCTCTGCGGTGTAGTTGGACGCAGCGATCGCCCGCACCTTGCCCGCCCTCACCAGCCGGTCGAACGCCGCCAGCGTGTCCTCCAGCGCGGTGTCCGGATCGTCGCGGTGCGCGTACAGCAGGTCGATGCGCTCGATGCGCAGCCGGCGCAGTGAATCTTCGACGCCGCGCTCGATCTGTGCCGGCTTGAGCCCCTGGCCGATCTCCGGCATGTCCATGCCAACCTTGGTCGCAATAAGCAGGCGATCACGGCCACCACGGCGCGATTGCACCCAGCGCCCGATGAGGGTCTCCGACTCACCGCCGAAGTGGCCGGGGACCCAGGCGGAGTAGACGTTGGCGGTGTCGACGAAATTTCCGCCTGCCTCGACGAAGTGGTCGAGCAGGGCATGTGAAGTCGCTTCGTCGGCGGTCCAGCCGGCGATCCGCTCGCCGTAGACACGGCCCACCGGGCAAAGCCGCCATGCACCGAATGCCTCGAG
>DASTGE010000678.1:0-2341 GCA_035719405.1 Burkholderiaceae bacterium | reverse complement strand
ATGCGCCGATGGGCGTGGTCTGGATACGCCGTCCGCGGTACAGCCCGGGCCACTGCAGCAGTGACGACCGGCACCTGACGCACACCGGGCATCGAGGGCATGAGCCGGCGCGGGGCATAGAGCATGTGCGCCGCAAAGCGTGTCAGCGACACCATGTCGGGCGCGTCGAGACCTGCTTCCGCGGAGGCTGAGTCTGTGGCGCTGTCGGCTGGGTGGATCTCGATCGGCAGGCCGGTCGGCGCTTCCGCACTGGCTATGACATCCAGCGGATACCAGCGCTGGTCAATCGTCAGGTCCTGCGCAGCCAGGCGCACCTTGCTCAAGGGGGCCAGCGCTGTGATGTAGGCCGTGCGGCCGATCACCTGAACATCCACCATCCCCCCGGCCGAGGCCGGTACTTCGATCTTCACGGGTCCGGGGAACAGCACCAGGCGTTCCTTGCCGACACCGAGCGACACGGGCACCGGCCGGTCGCGGAACTCGACGTGCTCGGCCTGCTGGGGGCTGCCATGGCTCGCAAGGGGGGACCTGCCCGACGCAGCCTTGCCCGGCTTTGAAGCCTTGGCCTTCGTCGGGGCAGCCACGCCCCCCGGCGACATCACTGGCGTGCCGCTCTGCGAAGACTTCTGACCTGTCCCTTCGCCAAGGTCTACCGGCGTTGCGCTCGCATCGGATGCCGCCGGCTCATCACGCTGGCCCGGTGACGCCTTGACCGGCTTGATCTCCACCTGCGCGGCCACACCACCCGCAAAGGCGCCGATCACGAGCACCGGCAGCAGCCGGCGCCACGAGGTAAACATCGTCATGGCTGCTTCTCCACGGTCGATGCGGATGCCGCCGGCAACGGCGCCGGCCGCAGCTTGCGCGCCGAGGCCTCCAGCTCGTCAGGCCCGAGTGGC
This sequence comes from Burkholderiaceae bacterium, assembly GCA_035719405.1. Classification (GTDB taxonomy): domain Bacteria; phylum Pseudomonadota; class Gammaproteobacteria; order Burkholderiales; family Burkholderiaceae_C; genus CAMLIZ01. The sequence continues at coordinate 1,442 of DASTGE010000678.1, read as the reverse complement.
GTGTCGTCCTGAATCTCCAGCCGCGCGGGCACGCTCTCGTGGTTGCAGTCCACCGCCAGCCGATACGGATTGCGTTGCAGGTCGATGGCATAGCGCACCACCGGCACCGGCCAGCGCACCGCGACATCCTTGACCGGCTGCCCCTTCATCGTCTCCAGCAGCTGCACGTCCAGCAGCACCATCCAGCCATCGCCGCCGTTGGCGATCACGCGATTGCTCTCATACCCGCGCCCCGGCCACTCCATCAGCGAGCGCGTGCGCAGGCTCAGCTCGCCCTGCTGCGCCTTCTCATCCATGTTCGTCTGCAGCCACTGCCGGCAGCGCGGGGTCAGGTAGTTCTGCATCGCGAAGATCTGCTTGCCATAGTCCTTGCCGCCATCGGTCTTCCAGCGGTTGACCTGCTGCCACACATACAGCGCAAAGCTGTAGACATTGGCCGGCGGCACGGCCGCCTTGCCATCGCGGACCGGAACGACCTCGGACGCACGCAGGTCCGGCGCGACGTGGACATTGACGTTGTCGGCCTTGTGATAAAGCCAGTAGCTGACGACTGCGAACAGCGTCAGGCTGCCGCCGATGAACCAGTTGCGCGCCCGGATCTCGGCGCGGAGCTGGTCGACAAGCGCGGTGTAGGCCATGCGGTGGGATGGGTTGAATCGGTGGAGCGTGAGGTTCAGAGATCGCGGCCGAGCCGCCAGTGGCCGCGGTGCGCAATGACTGGCATGCGCCCGAGCCCGACGCGGCTCAGGACCATGCGCAGCCATTGCAGGTGATAGCCATCGGGACGGTTGCGCTTGAGCGATGCCAGGTGCTTCGAGGCGACGGCGATGACACCCACGGTGCCGCCTGCCGGCAGCACCGCCAGCAGCACCCAGGCATGGGTGAGGCACCCGAGCACCACCGTGGCGATGAACAGCAGCGTGAAACTCGCGCCACCGACCAGCATCAGCTCGGTATGGCTCATGCCGCCGATGATGGGCGGCTCCACGTTCACGCGGTCGGCCAGCGGCGCCGGCATCGCTTGCATGCCGTGCGATCAGCTGATCGTGGTCGGAATGATCTGCGTGGCCGCATAGGCCAGCATGATCACGATCGCCAGGATCACCAGGCCGAGCACGACCGTACCCACCACGTGCCCCATCTCGACGCCCTTCTCGCCGGCATTCCACTGGTGGAACTTTTGGAACGCGGCCGAGGCGACGCCGAGCAGCGTGTTGCCCGCCAGCGCGACCGCCAGCAGCAGCAGGATCACGCCGAGTGCCCAGCGGATGATCACGATGTAGCCGCCTTTCTGGATGTCGGCCGGCACCGGCACCTCGGGCAGCTTCTGGGCGTACGCGGCACCGGCGAACGCGAGCAGGGTCGCGGCACCGGCCGCTTTGCGCCACAGCGAGACGGCGCGGTCACGAAAACTCAGACACAACTTCGTCATGGGAATGAAT
>DASTGE010000677.1:0-6625 GCA_035719405.1 Burkholderiaceae bacterium | reverse complement strand
CATGTTCGCTGTTTCCGCCGCGAAGTCGGCGTCCTGGATCCGTCCTCGCGCTGCTGCCTGGTTTTCGCTCGAGGTCTGCAGGTTCTCGATGGTGGAGCTGAAGCGGTTTTGGATCGCGCCCAGATCGGCGCGGCCGGAATTGATCTGTGAAAGCGCCGAATCGATCACGGACAGCGCGCTCTGCGCTCCGGCAACGTTGGAAATGTCCATTGTCGACAGCGACGTGAAGGTGCCAATGCCGCTCGCGGAATTGAACACGTCGGTGTTGGTGGCGTTGGCCCACGAGATCGAGCCCTTGCTGCTGTCCAGCTTCACGTTGCCGGTGACGATGGTGGAGTCGTTGCCTCCGCTGGTGATGGTGACCGCCGTGCCGGTGGTGTTGTTCGTGGCATCGTAGGTCTGCACGTCCATCGTCGCCGTGCCGTTCGTGAACGAGCTGATGTTGATGTCACGGCCGTCGGACGTGGTCAGCACCAGCGAGTCCTTGGAAGTGGAGCTGCGGAAGTTCGCGCTGATGCCTGTGCTCGAGGTGGCGCCGTTGATCGCGTTGGCCAGCGATGTGAGGTCGGTCTTGTCGGTGATATTGGCCGTAATGGTCTGGCCGCCCAGCGACAGTGTGGTGACACCCGTGGTGCTCACATTGCTGATCACCGCGGCATTCGTCGCTGTCGCCGTGACTCCGACGTTCGCGGCCGAGGTGTTGATGGCGGCCGCGATTGCCTTGGCGTCGTCCTTGGCGTTCCACGCAATGGCGCCAGTGGTGCCGGCGTTGGTCGCCAAGGTCAGGGTCGACTCGGCGGCGATGCCGTTGCCGTTGGTGGCGATGTTCGCAGCCGTGTCGGCAGCCAGTGTCTTGCCCATCAGGGAGCCGTTGGCGCTGTAGGTGTTGCTGCCCAGCGACGTGGTGCGTGCGTCCGTGATGGACTTGATGGAGATGGTCTGGTTCGCGCCGGCTCCCACCTGGAATGCCTGGGAGTTGAACGAGCCGTCGAGCAGCTTGATGCCGTTGTAGTCAGTCTGGCCGGCCACGCGCCCGATTTCCGACATCAGCTGGCTGACCTCGCCTTGCAGGGCTGCGCGGTCAGAAGCGCTGTTGCTGGCATTGGCCGACTGAACCGCCAGTTCGCGCATGCGCTGCAGGTTGTTGCTGACGCTGCCGAGAGCGCCTTCTGCCGTCTGCGCGAGCGAGATCGCGTCGTTGGAATTGCGCGCTGCCTGGTTCAGGCCACGGATCTGCGAGGTCATCCGCTCGCTGATCGCCATGCCCGCAGCGTCGTCCTTCGCGCTGTTGATGCGCAGGCCGGACGACAGGCGGGCGATCGAGGTGGACAGGTCGTTCTGGGTGCGCGAGGAGTTGCGCTGCGCCAGCATCGAGTTGAGGTTGGTGTTGATCGTAAGGGCCATGAAGAGGATCTCCTGTATCGTGTATCGAAGGCTCCGGCGCGACCCGGCATCACTGTGAGACAGCTCACACCGTCCGAGTCCGTGTACTACAGCTTCACGGCCGGCCCGCGGCTGCTGCTCTAACCGGGAACGAGCCCCAAGAACGGAGCGCGTTACGCCATTTATCGGTACCCCCGAAACCGGGCTTTAGAACTTTCTGACCTCGCGCTTACCTTGTATCGAAGACTAAAGGCCGCACGAATTGCGGCCGATACAGCCCGCATCTCCGCTGATTCGACCATCCAGCACGCCATACGCACGAGATGACATCGTTCCCTTACTGTCCGTTCATCCAGTAAGAATCCGTCCTACAAGGGCCGCCGAAAATCGGGGACTCAAGCCACCGAGTTGCCCTGATGTTTCAGCTTTGAGCGCATACACACAATGCGTTTCACGCTGAAGCAAACGGCCTCTTGGGCCAAGGGAATGATCGAATGAATACAGAGCAGATCCTCGCCGAAATCCGTGAAGCCAACCTGTCGTACCTGATGCTGGCGCAAAGCCTCATTCGGTCCGATCGAGATCAGGCGCTGTACCGTCTCGGCGTGTCCGAGGAGACCGCTGCGCTGATCGGTGCACTGACACCCGCGCAGATGATGAAAATTGCCTCCGGCAACACGCTGCTGTGCCGCTTCCGTATGGACGACGACATCGTCTGGAGCCTGCTCACCAGCCATGGCAAGAGCGCGGCGAACGACAGCGTATCGCGCCTGCACGCCTCCATCCTGCTTGCCGGCCGCCACGAGGAAGCCGCCTGAATGGTCCAAGACCGGCAAACTCAGAAGAAAGAATCGGGAGGAAAATCCATGGCACGCACCAAGAGCATCCTGACCGAGGCCAAGCAGATCGAGCGCGCGGTCACGCTCATCAAGCTCGGCGCCCGCCTGCAGGTACTTGAATCGGAGACCGACCTGTCATACGAGCGGCTGCTGCGTCTTTACAAGGAAGTCTCGGGCCGATCGCCTTCCAAAGGCCAGCTGCCGTTTTCGACCGACTGGTTCATGACCTGGCAGCCGAACATCCACGCCAGCCTGTTCCTGAACATCCACGAGTACCTGAACAAGTCAGCCGAGATCGACGAGATCGACATCGTGATCAAGGCTTACCAGCTGTACCTGGAGCAGACCCAGGCTCAAGGGCTCGATCCGCTGCTCTCGGTGACTCGTGCATGGCGGTTGGTGAAGTTCATTGACAACGGCATGATGGCAATGACGCGCTGCTCCAAGTGCGGAGGCCACTTCGTCACGCATCCCCACGAGATCGCCAAGCACTTCGTGTGCGGACTGTGCAATCCGCCCGCGCGGGCCGGCAAGGGCCGCTCCTCCGGCAGTCTGTCGCTGCACTGACAATTCCCCTCGGCAGCGCGCCCGGGTCCGGAATGGGCCGCGGGCGCGAAGTCGCATTCACCGTCGTATCTGCGGCGACACCGAGCCGGGCCTGCTGCGTCGTGAGGACGTAATCTGCCTCGGCGACACAGGGTGCCGAGGTGCAGGCTTGGCAGCGCGGAATTCTGCACGTCCCGAGCCTCGATCAAATCGAGCAGTGCCGGCTCAAATCGGCGGCGGGTTCGCCGATAACAACGACGGGAGATGAAAAGTTGTAGTCGTCTTCCTTTGGCTTCTCCAGTCAGTGTTTTTCAGCGGACTCCTCGGGGTCCGCTCTTTTTGGCGGCGGAGCCGCTGGGTTTCTCATGCGCGTCCCTTCCGGGTCGCTTTCTCTTGCGGGCCCTTTGGTGCCCGCTTTTCTTGTGTGGGCTCTCACCTGCGTGCGAGACGCGCACCCGCCGCTCAAGTGCTCGAGATGCGGCGCCGATAAGACGGCGAGTCTGAAGCCGTTCTGTCGATAAGCAAAGATGTTCGTCATCATCGGTTGGATCGTCGCGCTGGGTTGCGTGTTCGGGGTGTTCGTCGCCCACGGCGGCAACATCGGCGTCGTCCTGCACGCGTTGCCCTTCGAGATGATCACCATCATGGGCGCGGCGCTCGGCGCCTTCGTTGCCAACAACCAGCCCAAGGTGCTGAAGGCCGCGCTCAGCGGCCTGGCGTCTTGCTTCAAGGGAAGCAAATACACCAAGGCGCGCTACATGGAATTGATGGCGCTGATGTACGACATCCTTCAGAAAGCGCGCAAGGAAGGGCTGATGTCGATCGAGAAGGATGTCGAGGAGCCCGACAGGTCGCCGGTGTTCCAGAAGTATGAGGCGGTCGGCAAGGATCACCGCGTCGTCGAGTTCATCACCGACTACCTTCGCATGATGGTGTCGGGCAACCTCAACGCCCATGAAATCGAGGCGCTGATGGACAGCGAGATCGACACCCATCACCAGGAAGCGCATGCGCCGGCCGCCGCGCTGCAGCGCCTCGCAGGCGGCCTGCCGGCATTCGGCATCGTGGCCGCCGTTCTGGGCGTCGTGAACACCATGGGCTCGGTCGGGCAGCCGCCCGCGGTGCTGGGCGCAATGATCGGCTCCGCGCTGGTCGGCACCTTCCTGGGCATCTTGTTGAGCTACGGCATCTTCGAGCCGCTTGCAGGTCTTCTCGAGCAGAAGATCGACGAGGGCACCAAGGAGCTGCAGTGCATCAAGACCACGCTGCTGGCGAGCATGCAGGGCTACGCCCCTCAGGTGGCGGTGGAGTTCGGCCGCAAGGTGCTCTATTCCACCGAGCGTCCCAGCTTTGCGGAGCTGGAAGGGCACGTCAAGGGCAAGAAGGCGTGAGGGCCACCGTGTGGGCCAGGAAAGGGTGAGCGATGGCCGGCGACAGCAAAAAACTTCAGCCCATCGTCATCAAGCGCGTCAAGAAGGGCGGCCACGGCCATCAAGGCGGCGCGTGGAAGATTGCCTATGCCGACTTCGTGACGGCGATGATGGCGTTCTTCCTGCTGATGTGGCTGCTCGGCTCGACCACCGAGGGCGACAAGAAGGGCATTGCGGATTACTTCAGTTCGCCTCTCAAGGTGGCGTTGCTGTCGAACGGATCGGGTTCCGGCGACTCCTCGCATGTGGTCAAAGGCGGTGGCCAGGATCTCACGCGCACCACGGGCCAGTACAAGCGGGGCGAGACGATCGCCAAGCGCGACACGATCAGTCTGCATACGCTGAAGCAGGAGCAGGTGCGTGCCGAGGTTGCTCGCTTCGAGGACTTGAAGCGCAGGGTGGAGGAGAAGCTGCAGGGTACGGGGCGGCTCGCGGCATTGCGTGCGCAGATTCGCCTGGACATGACGGCCGACGGGCTTCGCATCCAGATCGTCGATGCCCTCAACCGGCCGATGTTCGATTCCGGAAGTGCCGTGGTGAAGCCCTACATGCGCGAACTGCTGCAGACCATTGGCGAGGTGCTTGCCGCAGTGCCGAACCGCCTCACCCTGGAAGGCCACACCGACGCGCAAAGCTTTGCGTCCGGCGATCGCGGCTACGGAAACTGGGAACTCTCCGCGGACCGCGCCAACGCATCACGCCGTGAACTCATTGCGGGAGGCCTGCCCGAGACGCGCGTGCTGCGTGTGCAGGGACTTGCATCGAGCAACCTGTTCGACCGTACCGACCCGAACAATGCTGTGAATCGCCGCATCAGCATCATTGTCATGAACCGCGATGCCGAAGATCGTTTCTTTCGCTCGACCACGGACTTGAGCCCGTCATCGGCCGCCTCAAGTCCTGCCCCCGCCAACCGATAACGCATGAAGCCTGCAAGCGAGGACGCGAAGCGCCATGAACCCCACTGATCTGAAGTTCCTCATCGTCGATGACTTCTCCACCATGCGTCGCATCGTGCGCGGCCTTTTGAAGGAGATGGGATGCAACAACGCCGACGAGGCGGAGGACGGCGCCATTGCGCTGTCGATGCTCAAGGCGCAGCGCTTCGACTTCGTCGTCAGCGATATCAACATGCCGAACATGAACGGCTTCGAGCTGCTCAAGGCCATCAAGGCGGAGGACAGTCTGAAGCATCTGCCTGTGCTCATGGTGACGGCCGAGGCGCGCAAGGAAGACATCGTGCTGGCGGCGCAAAGCGGCGCCGCGGGATACATCGTCAAGCCCTTCACGAAGGCCACGCTGGAGGAGAAGGTTCAGAAGATCATGCAGAAGATTGCGGCCACGGCCTGACCGCGGCGAAGCCGGAGCATTCGAGATGAAGATGGACGATCCTTCCCTGCTCGCGCCGCAGACCGGCGTGCAGGCTTCGCCGGAAGTCTTCCAGCAGCTGGGACACCTCACGCGGCAGCTGCACGACACGCTGGAGCAATTGGGCGTGATGCCGAAGCTGCAGGTCGCGGCTGACGGCCTGCCTGATGCACGCAGCCGGCTGTCGTACATTGCGACCAAGACTGGCCAGGCGGCCGAGAAGGTCCTTAATACGGTGGACCGGGCCAAGGCGGACCACGAGCACATCATGACCGAGACCCGACGCATCGCCAAGGCGATCGTCGCGGACCCCGTAAAGGCCGTCGCCTCGGGACAGGTGATGAACTTCGTGGCCGACGTCGAGATGGCGACCGCGCGCATCGACCAGCACCTGACCGACATCATGATGGCGCAGGACTTCCACGACCTCACGGGTCAGGTAGTCGCGAAGGTGGTGTCGCTTGCGGTCGACCTCGAAGACAGCCTCTTGAAGCTGTTGGTGCAGGTCGCCCCGCCCGACCAGGTGAAGAAGGCCGAAGAGGTGACTTTGAACGGGCCGGTGGTCAACCCCGAGGGCCGTACTGACGTCGTGCAGGACCAAAGCGAGGTCGACGACCTGCTGGCAAGCCTCGGTTTCTAGGAGCCTGGGCGATCCTTTGCCGCATGAGGGTCGGGTAGTGAGTCGCTTCCCGACCCTTTCCGCTTTCTGGGGCTGCTGGCGCAAACCGATAAGCCGAGGCATTGCATGCTTGTTGCAACGATCGGGCGCGGGGAGCGGCCAACACAATGCCCCGACTTTCAGCCGCATTTCGCGACATGCCCACCATCACGGCTTCCACGGCAGCGCAAGAGACACTCGAGCGACTGCTCGCCACGGCTCGTTCCGGCGCCATGCCTCTGCCAGAACTGGTGGAGACCGCCGGGCGCTTGAGCCAGCAGGGACTGGCTGAGGGGTCGGCCGCGCTCTACGAGCAATGGATCGAGCACACGCCGTCGCCGTTGCGGCATGTGGCCTGCTTCAATTGGGGCACGGTGCTCGGCACGCTTGACCGCAGCGTC
>DASTGE010000676.1:0-4384 GCA_035719405.1 Burkholderiaceae bacterium | reverse complement strand
CACAAGACGGGCTTCTACCTCGACCAGCGCGACAACCGCCATCGCTTCGCGCAACTTGTGCGGCACTTCGGCGTGCAGCGCGTGCTCAACTGCTACAGCTATACCGGAGGCTTCACGGTGGCGGCGCTGTCGGGTGGGGCGGCCTCGGTGACGAGCGTCGATTCTTCGGCGCCCGCGCTCGCGCGCGCGCAGGCCCACGTTGAACTGAACGGCTTCGATGCAACCCGGGCCGATTTTGTCGACGCCGACGTCAATCAGTTCCTGCGCGACGCGCTCAAGCGGGGCGAGCGCCTCGACGTCATCGTGCTCGACCCGCCCAAGTTCGCGCCGACGGCCTCGCATGCAGAACGTGCGTCGCGGGCCTACAAAGACATCAACCGCCTGGCGCTCAAGCTTCTTGCGCCTGGCGGGTTTCTGTTCACCTTCTCCTGCTCGGGCGGCATTGGTGCCGAGCTGTTCCACAAGATCGTGGCGGGCGCAGGCATCGACGCGGGGGTCGACGGGGTCATCCTGCAGCGCCTCGAAGCGGGGTGCGACCATCCGACCACGCTCCGCTTTCCGGAGGGGGAGTACCTCAAGGGGCTGGTGGTGCTGAAGAAAGGGTAATCCGCGGATCGAACTTGGCGCGGTGAACGCTGAAGAAAGCCTTCACGTTGCGCACGTTGGCGTCCTGGGTGAAAAGCCGCTGCACGAGTGCGTGGTAAGCCGGCATGTCTGCCACCCACAGGACCAGCACGAAATCCGGGCCGGGTGAAACCCGATAGCACTGCTGGACGGCGGCGTCATCGCGGGCCCGCTGCTCGAATGCTGCCAGGTGTTCAGCGCCCTGGCGGTCGAGTGTGACCTCCGCGATCGCGGTCAGTCCGCCACCCGGCATCACTTCAGGCGCCAGCAGTGCCACCCGCCGCTCGATCACGCCACCTTCCAGAAGCCGCCGCACGCGACGCAGGGCTGTGGCGGGCGAGACGGAGGCCGCTTCAGCAAGCTGGAGGTTGGACCGGGAGGCGTCTTCTTGGAGGAGTTCCAGAAGGCGAAGGTCGACGGCGTCGAGATCCATGTGTGAATTTTGTCGCTATGCTGCAGGGGGATAGGTGAACAAAAATTTCAGCCTGTCCTCGTCGTGCTCGATTATTCCATTTTGTCGAAGAAATGGAGCGCAAATTTCACCGAAAGACTTCTAGGATGACCTCACTTCAATTTCGAGGAGGCCTGAGAGCATGTGCGGTATCGTCGGCGCAGTCAGCACGCGCGACATCGTTCCCATCCTGATCGAGGGCCTGAAGCGGCTCGAATACCGTGGCTATGACTCGTGTGGGGTCGCCGTCCATCAAGGGGGTGAACTGAGCCGGGCCCGTAGCACTTCACGAGTCGCGGAGTTGGAAGCTCAGGCGGCCGGAGGCGAGGTGCGTGGGACCACCGGCATTGCCCACACGCGCTGGGCCACGCACGGCGCTCCGGCCGTCCATAACGCGCATCCGCACTTCTCGGGGCAGCGCATCGCGCTCGTTCACAACGGCATCATCGAGAACCACGACGAGCTGCGCGCCGAGCTGGAGTCACGCGGGTTCGAGTTCACCAGCCAGACCGATACCGAGGTCATCGCTCACCTGGTGAACTACTTCTACAACGGCGACCTGTTGGAGGCGGTACAGCAGGCGACTGCCAGGCTGAAGGGCGCCTACGCCATCGCGGTCTTCTGTCGTGACGAGCCACATCGGGTGGTCGGTGCGCGCGAGGGCTCGCCGCTGGTGCTGGGCATCGGCGAGGGTGAGAACTTCCTTGCCTCCGATGCCATGGCGTTGGCCGGCGTCACCGATCGCATCGTGTACCTGGAGGAGGGCGACGTGGTGGACGTCCAGCTCGGCAAGGCGTGGATCACCGCGCGCCAGCTCGACGGCTCCTACCGGCCCGTGGAGCGCGAGGTGCGCGTCGTGCAGGCACACACGGGCGCGGCCGAGCTGGGCCCGTACCGGCACTTCATGCAGAAGGAGATTTTCGAGCAGCCGCGTGCGGTGGCCGACACACTCGATTCCATCGACGCCATCTCACCCGAGCTGTTCGGCGATGGCGCCTATCGCGTCTTCAAGGAGATCGATCAGGTTCTCGTCCTCGCTTGCGGCACGAGCTACTACGCGGGCTTGACGGCCAAGTACTGGCTTGAATCGATCGCCCGCATCCCGACCGCGGTGGAAATCGCAAGCGAATACCGCTATCGCGACAGCGTGCCGAGTCCGCGCACCTTGGTGGTCACCATCACGCAAAGTGGCGAGACGGCCGACACCCTCGCGGCCCTGAAGCATGCGCGTTCGCTCGGCATGGAGCACACGCTGACGATCTGCAACGTCGCGACCAGCGCGATGGTGCGTGAATGCCGCTTCGCCTATATCACCCGCGCCGGCACGGAAATCGGCGTCGCCTCGACGAAGGCCTTCACGACGCAACTGGTGGGTCTGTTCCTGTTGACGCTGGCGCTGGCGCAGGTGCGTGGACGCCTGAGCGATGTTGATGAGGCCCGGCACCTGAAGGCACTGCGCCACCTGCCCGTCGCCGTTCAGGCCGTGCTTGCGTTGGAACCGCAGATCATTGCGTGGAGCGAGGAATTCGCGCGCAAGGAGAACGCCCTGTTCCTCGGGCGCGGCATGCATTACCCGATTGCGCTCGAGGGCGCGCTGAAGCTCAAGGAGATCAGCTACATCCACGCCGAGGCTTACCCGGCCGGCGAACTCAAGCACGGTCCTCTTGCATTGGTGACATCTGCAATGCCGGTGGTCACCGTCGCTCCGAATGACCAGTTGCTCGAAAAGTTGAAGAGCAATATGCAGGAGGTGCGGGCGCGCGGCGGGGAATTGTTCGTGTTCGCTGACAACGACACGCGCATCGACAGTGGGCCGGGTGTGCATGTGATCCGCATGCCGGAGCACTATGGCCCGCTGTCGCCCTTGCTGCATGTCGTGCCGCTTCAACTGCTCGCGTATCACACGGCATGCGCGAGGGGCACGGATGTGGACAAGCCGAGGAATCTGGCGAAGAGTGTGACGGTGGAGTGATTGGCGCGAGGAAGAAATGAACTGTTCTTGGCCAAAAGAGTCTGAGACAGGGCAAAGAAGTCCGAGACATCGCAAAGCAGTCTGAGACGGCGCCTTGCTCGGCCACCCCTCAAAAGCAGCGAGTTGAGGAGGGGCCCGCGACGCGGGAGGGGCGAAGCCATTCGGGGGCTGGGGCACTGCCCCAGTAGGAGCCGGTGTTGGGTCCTGGGTACGTTAGGCGCGGATGATCTGGCTGTATGCGGCCCAGTCGATTGCCGGGACGGAGCCAAGCGACTGCAGCCGCGAAAGCAGGCGAAACAGGAAAAACATCATCGCGCCTTGCTCTGAAGCGATGAGCAACTCTCCATCGTGGAAGTCGAAGCAACCGTGCTCGAGCGCGCAGCCGCAGTCGAGTTTTTCCATTTCGTCGGAGGTGAGATTCCGGCGAAAGGCATCGCCCAGGCCATCCACCCAACTGGCTTGTGGCGCGAGAAGCCCAGCCAGAATCCGGAACGGCTCCTTTGGCTTGAATACGCCGCCAGCATGGGCGATGGCGACGGACGTGCGGTGCATGCGCCGAACTGACGCGGCCTTCTTCTCGGCGTATTCGATGTAGGCCTAGTCGATAGTCGGCTTGCACTCGAACATCGCATAGACCGCCTCGGCCGGGATGTACCGATGGTTCTTCTGATCCAACAGCGTTGGAGTGAAGTGCCGATCGAAGACGACCACGTCGATCTGATCTCTGCGGTTTCCGCGGCTATCGATGACGATTCCAGTGGCTACATGTCAAGACCCGGGAGATTCTTTGGTCGCTTCTTGAAGAGATGGGGCGATTTTGAATACCAGGCTTTGAGGGAGTCGAGTGGTGCGAGATGGCCAAGGGCGCGCTGTGGGATGCGGCAGTTGTAGACCTCGCCGTAATTGAGCAGTGTTTGCTGCAGCTCGGTGGAGCTATGGAAGCGTCTCTGGTGCGTTGAGGTCGCCTACAACCGCTTCGCCAATCTCGTCAATGTTCGACCACAGTGCGGCGCTGAAATCAAAGAGTTCGAATCTTTTCGCTTCGCCACGTAGCAGGGAATACAGTCCCTGAACCGCCGAGGTAATCGTTTAGTGAACGCCCGTGAAGGCGTGCTATCAGCAGGGTGAGAGTCCCTGTCGGGGGGTGTCACAGCCCCGTAGTTGAAAGTAACTGCGTCGCCGCGAGGCGGGGTGGGGAGTAACTGGAGGCGAACTATCAGTCCGTAGGATGACGAACCTGTTTCGGTGGAGTATGTCGGCGAGCCTGCACTAAAGTGGCGAAGCCTGGAAGTAACGCATCACGCTGACGTGACGATTAAAGCGGTGATGTGGCGTAC
>DASTGE010000675.1:0-11868 GCA_035719405.1 Burkholderiaceae bacterium | reverse complement strand
TTTCTCTTCGAAGCCGATGCACCGGCGAGCCCCGGGCAGGAGGTGTTTCAGGAGAACGATGATCCTTCGCAGCCGGCCGGCATGGTCGTCAATGCGGCGTCATTCGACGGCCGGCATGCCGCACTGGTCGAGGTGAAGCTTGCCGCGCCGGAGGGCACCGACCTGCGCCTCGGCTCACCGGGCGGCGCCATGCTTCGACGCCTCGCCCTGCCCTACGACGTTCCGGTCGAAGATGCGGCCTGACGCCGCCCCATCTCGATGCAATTTACCGGCCGACAGCTGTTCGTCTACTACCGTGTGAATGAAGCGCAGCTTTGCGCGGCGCGCTGCGCCATCCAGGCGGCACAGCAGTCTCTGAGGGTTTCGACTGCGGGCCTTGTCGCGAAGCTCCTCGAACGGCCCGACCCCGCACCGGATGGCCGCCGTACGCTGATGGAGACCTATGCGCTTCCCGGGCGCGATGTGGACACCGAATTGCAGCAGCGCATCGAGGCGACAATGATCGAGGCCAGCTGGCGCTGGATTGACGGCGAGCGCCACGTCGAAGTCTTCATTGACAGTCCATGTGCCTCGTAGCAATTGCCATCGGTCGCCGTGACCCAGCATCTGACGCAGCGTCTTGTGTTGATTCCCAGATCCTGGATCCGGTCGTAGTCGGCGTTCAGGCCCAGCCGCATGACTCCGAGCACCAGAATCCGCCATTGCTCCATCCCCGGCCGTCCAGTGCCTGCGTCGGCCTTGCCCTGGCCTGCGACGCACTGCGGGATGACGTCGCGCAAGATGGCGAAGACCCGCTCGCGCAGTTCCGGCTCGATGTAGATGTGCTGCAGGCCACACAGCAGTTGCGGAATGTCGTCTCGTGATTTCGGGTCCAGATAGAAACGATCGCTGAACGATGCTGCTCAAGGCGTGGGCGCCCTCCCACTCACTGCGGCTGTGCGGGGCCTGATTGGATGGACAGCCGCCCTCGCAGGCTCGGTGAAGCAGGTCGTACGACGATCGCCACGAACCAGATGACTTCTCACGCCCCTCGCCTCACGCGTCGCAGCAGCACCCGCTCCAACAGCTCGAACAGCGCTTGCGTGACGAGCGCAAGCATGGCCGCGGGCACGGCACCCGCGAGCAGAGCGGCGTGATCATTGAGTGCGAGGCCGGTGGCGATTCGCTCGCCGAACCCGCCGGCACCGATGAATGCGGCGATCGTCGCCGTGCCCACCGTGATCACCGCGGCCGTCTTGATGCCGGCGACGATCACCGGGGCGGCCAGTGGAAGGTCGATGCTGCGCCAGCGCTGAATGGGCGTGAGTCCGAGGGCCGTGCCCGCCTGTCGCAGCCCGTGCGGCACCTGCACCAGGCCTGTGGTCGTATTGCGGACGATGGGCAGTAATGCGTAGAGGGTCAACGCGACCAGAGCCGGCAAGGTGCCGATGCGTCCCAACAAGGGGATCAGCATGGCGAACAAGGCAAGCGAGGGTATCGTCTGCAGCAGGCCGACCAGACCCATGACCACTTGCTCCAGCTTGGGCGCGGCAGCGGCCGCAGCGCCGATCGGGACGCCCAACAACGCAGCGAACAGGACACCCAGCACGACCAGCGTAAGGTGCTGTCGCGTGAGACGCGCAAGGTCATCCGCGAACAGTCGGTCGACGAAGCGCGCCCGTGCTTTCGAACGCGGCGATGGCGACAAGCCTGAAGTCTTTCCTGCAAGCCCGATGTGAGGTCCCTGCTCCGCGACGAACGCTTTGGCAATTCGGTCGAACGGGATCCCGCGCAATTCGGCATCGGCATTCATCGCAATCATCCGCTGCGGTGTGATGCGGCCTTGCAGGCGCTGGATCGAGGCCCAGACAGCAGGGAACTTGGTCGGAAGCTCAAGGCGATACAACAGCACCGCGTCATAACGCGGGAAATAGTGAAGGTCGTCGGCCAGCACGGCGAGGTCGAGTGCCGCGATCTTGGCATCGGTGGAGTAAATGTCCATCACGTCGATGCGGCCCGCTATCAGCGCCTCGTAGGCGATGCCGTGGTCAATCCCCACCGGCTTTTGCGGCAAGGCGTACCGTGCGGAAAGACCCGGCCAACCGTCTGCGCGCCCGATGAACTCATGCGACAGGCCCAGCCTGAGACCTGGGTGCGCTCGCAAATCGCCAAGTCGGACGATCCCCAGCCGCCGTGCCTGCTCCGCGCGTAGCGCCAGCGCGTACCCGTTGGCAAAGCCGAGCGCGACGCCCACGCCCAACCCCATGCGCGCGAGTTCACCGCGGATGGTGTCGAGATCGGCAGGATGCGGATGCTTGAGTATCTCGGCCTGGAGAGTGCCGAGATACTCCGGGTAGATGTCGATTGCCCCGGATTTCAATGCCTCGAACACGACTGCGGTATTGCCAAGGCCGGGGCGATGCGTGACTTTCGCGAAAGGACGTGCCGCCTCCGCGACGATCTCGCCGAGGATGTATGACTCAGTGAAGCGCTTGGAGCCGACGACGAGGGTTGCGTCTGTCGTCCGGCCAGACGCCCCCGTCAGCACGGCGAAGGCGGCCAGGACGGTAAGCAGCGCGCGCTTCATGAGGCCGCATTCTGCGGCCTTGCGCGGTTCTCGGGCCCGGTCAGCTGGTACCGGCAGCGCGATGCAGGCGCTCCCAGTACGACACCGCCCTGCTCACCCACCCACGGTAGCGTCGGGTATCGGGGGCGTAGTAGGGAATCCCTCGCTCCGTGAAGCGCTGCACTTCGTCTGCCAGCCGGGCAACTTCGGCGCGACGCGCCTGCTGAAGTTCGAGTTCAATGGCATGCAGCGCGACGACGCGCTGCATCGGGTCACGCGCCATCAGATGCGCGCGCAGGCTGTCGGGGTCCACGAAGTCCATGTACATCTCCAGACGTGTGTCGACACTGTCGGCATCCCGTCGGTCGGATTGAACTGGAACAGCGCAGCAGGCGCACCCGGCGTGAAAGGCGGCACTGGAACGACGACATGGAGTGAGGACAAAAGGAAACTCACTGGCCAGAACTGCAAACCAAAGTTGGGCGTTTGTCCAGCGAGGCGACGACCACGACAACTAGAACGGCGCCGGCAGGGCCTTCAGCCCGAGCCAGGCGACAGCGATCACCGCGTTGACTGGCACGCTCATCGCGCTTGGCACGTAAAAGAGCACTGAGAGCTGAGGCGAGCCCAGTGTGAGCTCGACGAACGTCCCGAGCAGGTAGCTCAGAAGGCCGCACCATACCCAGCGGCGCATATAGGTCAGAAGCCAGTGCGCCTGAGCCTTGTTATGGCGCCATGCGGCAGCTCGCTCAAGCCTGCTGCCCCTGCTGGCATCGCGAAACATCCAGCCAAAGAAGAAGTAGCGGTAAAGCAGAGTACGGAAGGCAATTTCCTGCACGACAGAGTAGGCAATTGAGCGGCGGGATCGGCACGTCAGGACTCATTGTGTTCCTCATGCGATGACCCAGAAAAGTCCAATCCCGCCCAATTGGAGCGAGCCGAGCATGGGCGGAAACAGTTCACGCCATCGGTGCTGCCTGCGGCTGCTGAAGCTGCTGTTGTTCAGGGCGCAAGTGCTCGGAGTCTTCGGCCTCGCTCGAAGGCAGTGGCATCGACCCGTTGCGGCTGCGAACCCGGTATACGCGCGGCGTGAGCCCCGCGTACCGGTGAAACACGCCTGTGAAATGCCCCTGCGTCCGAAACCCGACTCGCCGCGCGATCTCCGCCAAGGGAAGATCGCTGTCACGAAGCAGCGCTTTGGCACGCGCTACACGCTGCAGCAGCAGATAGCGATGCGGAGATTCTCCGGTCGCCTGCTTGAACATCCGGGCGAAGTGGAAGGGGCTCAACTGCACTTCGGCAGCGAGGCGCTCCACCGGAAGCCTTTCCTCCAGGTGCGCACGCACCAGTTCATGAACCCGCGCGACCTTCTCGGGCGGCAAACCCGGCAACCGCTGCGCGGACGTATCGTGTTGCTCAGGACCAGCCCCGCGCGCCCGCTCGCCAGGCTCCATCTGCGTCATCCAGTTCATGTGCGTTGGTCTCCTAGTTGCGCGGCCTCGGCAACACAGACAGCAAGATTTACGACGTCATACCCCCTTTCGGGGGTGTATGCCTGTCGCGCGTCACTTTGTCCTGTAACTCGAAGCTCGCACAGCAGACGCTGGCAAGGAAGAAACCCGGGAAACCCGGGGTTTACCCGGAGCGGTGTCAGTTTTACGGGTGCGCGGCGGCCAGGGCCCTGACGATCGCCTCATGCAACTGCGGCGAGGGCTCTATAGGAAGTCCGAACGCTTCTCGCAATGCCGCGAGCACCTCATGGGGCGATGGCAGGCGAGACCTTGGAGCGGGTAAGCGTAATCGCCGTCAGCGCGTGCATCAGCAACAGGTTTTGCTCGTAGCACCATCCCCCCTGCCCTCAAGCACCGGCCGACTACCTGGCTTCGTAGATGCGCGAGCGCCCCCGATTGCCAGGTTCCACACGTCGCACCGACGACACCGCGTCGTTCATGTCGTATGCGGCCAGGGCAGGATAGCGCCCTGGAGCCAGGACGATGCATCGGCCCCGGTACTCGGCATCCACGCACAACTCCCAGGTGCCACGTTCGACGATGACCGATGAGATCATGTCGTTGAATCCGGTGGGCGCGAGGTTGCCCATGTCTTCGTGTCCACCGATGCTGCGGCCGTGGAAGTCGTCGTGTTCGAAGAGCATGATGTCCGCGCGTTGTGGCGGACCGCCCCGGCTCCAACCCCCGCCGCCAGCCAGGGGCCGCGTGGACGATAGCGTGTCGTTGAACCCATAGGCTCGCAGCGACGGATAGTTCCCGGGCCCGAGGACGATGCATCGGCCCGAGAACCCGGCGTCCGCGCACAACTCCCATTCGCCGCGCTCGATCACGACGGACGAGACGCGATCGTTCATACCTGAGTTCTGCAGATCGGGCTCGGCCCTGTAGGCCGACATGCTGCGGCCACGGAAGTTGTCGTGCTCGTACATCACGATCGCGGAACCCTCGCGGCCACCGGCCCAGGGAGGCTCGCGCCCTGCCCTTTCACCTTGCACGCGCCGTGCCGATGCAACCCGGTCGTTCATGCCCATCATTGACAATGATGGATAGCTTCCGGGAGTCAGCATCGTGCAGCGCCCGCGGTACCACGCTTCGGTGCACACCTCCCAGCGGCCGCGCGTCACAACAACCGATGAGGCCACGCCCCCGAAGCCGTGCTGCGCGAAATCCGGCACGTCGGAGTCGACCTCGAAGCGCGCGCCCGCATATTCGTCGTGCTGGAAGAACATGATGTCGGCAGCGAACACCGCGCTGCAACCGAGCAACATTGCCATCAGCCCGATGGCCCGCATCCCTGTTCGACATAGATCACGCAATCGTCGCATGCATTCGCTCCATTCACTCGTCGCCTTGTCCCAGAACGGCAAGGAGTCGCGCGGAGTTGACTCCCCGGAAGCGATCGTCGAGTCCAGTCAGCTCCGTGCAGGCCCGGGCAAGCGGGGCGGTATGAGTCCTTCGGGTGCCGAAAGCCGCTTGCGCATGCGGACCGCGTCCTCGGTCCCTTCGCCGTAGTAGCCTCGCAGCAGCCGCACCTCCTCGTAGCCGTGCCTGCGGTAGAAGGTGACCGCCCCGCTATTGCTGATCCGGCATTCGAGAAACACCTGCGCGATCCCTGCCACACGCGCCGAGTCTTCGAGCCAACGGACGAGCGCCGAGGCGACGCCCCGTCGTCGATGCGCGATCTGCACCGCGAGCAGCTGTAGATGTGCGTCCTCGTCTGCATAGCTCATGATGCCGAAGCCCAGCAGCTGGGCACGCTGCGAAGCCACCACGACGTTCGTCTCGCGATCCTCGATGCGCGCGCCGACACGACGCGGCGTCCAGCTCCACGGCAGGCCGTGTTCGATTGCATGACGCGACAGCAGAGCAATCTCGCGCGCGTCGATGCGAGTGGCCATTCGAATATCGAGATGGGTGATCAAGGTGGATCGAGTATGGCAGCTCGCTCCGACGCGCGTCATCGTCTTTACGCGCGCGGCCGCAGGCCTCTGTGGTGTACAGAGATACGCCGCGCGCGGCGAGCAGACACGGGCGTGACGCGGGCAGTTGCGCTCATGCCGACGTGCGTCACGTCACCCCCCAGCCAACGCCGGACGTTCAACGCATCGAGCGTACGCTCGGAAGTCGATACCGCGCCCATCAGCACGACCAGCACCTTGCGACCCGCAGCCTGAAGCTGCATCGACAGGCAGCGGCCGGCGTCGTTGGTGAAGCCCGTCTTCGACAACGTGATGTCCCAGCCCGGTGCGCCCACCAGGCCGTTCGTGTTGTGGAAGACGCGCCGCTTGCCGTTGACCATGACGAGCTTGCTGCGCTGGCTCGTGGCCTGGGTGATCTGCGGATACTGCGCCGCCGCCTGCACGATCTTCGCCATGTCACGCGCGGTGGCGTGGTTGTTCGGCGAGAGTCCGGTCGGCTCCTCGAGGCCGGTGTTCTGAAGCTGCAGGTCCTCGATCTTGCGGCGTACCGCCGCGAGGAAACCCTCGTTCCCGCCGGGATACGTGCGGGCGAGCGCAGCAGCGGCATGGTTGTCGGACGACATGAGCGCCAGCTCCAGCAGCGTCGCGCGGGTGAAGGTCGCACCGACGGGCACGCCGGAGCGCGTGAACTTGATCGTGTCGAGATCCGCCCTGTCGATCCGGATCAGTTCGTCCAAAGGCAGATGCGCGTCGAGCACCACCATGGCGGTCATCAGCTTGGTCATCGAGGCAATGGGAGCCGCCGTCGCTGCATCCTTCTCGTAGAGCACCTCACCGCTGGTCTCGTCGACGACCAGAGCATGAGCGGACTCGAAGGAAGGAGCACTGAAGCTTGCGGCACACGCACAGGCAAGCACCAACGCGGTCAAGGCGTTCTTTAGCATCGGTAACGGCAAGGGTTGTAGGCCAGGCAAGGTCAGCACGCGCCGCGCTTTGGGGAGCGCGGTGCGTGGCCGGCGAGGTCCGACTACAGACGGCGACCGAGGTTCCGTTCTTTGCACGTAAAAGCGGCCCTCGTTACATCTATGCAGCGGCACATGTGGAACTGTGGCATGTCAGGCGGGTCCTGCGTTGCCCTTCCTGCACACCTACAAGGCATAAGCGTTGCCTTTTCGTGCCAGACCGCGCCTTTTTGCGCGGCCGCCCTCCCCCGCCATGCACGCTCTTCCGCCCGACGACGACTTCCCCGGTGATCCTCCCCTGCGTCCTCCACCGCCACGGATGTTCGGCTGGCGTCATCCGGTGCTTTACACGCTGCTGGCGCTCGCCGGGCTGCTCGTGGCCCTGGCCATGTACGTCATGGCCGTCATTCCGCGCGCACCCGGAATCGAGGACCTGAAGCAGGCGCAAACGGCACGTCCGAGCGTGCTGCTGTCGGCTGACGGCAAGACGCTCACGACCTTCCGCCGAGCGCAACAGGAGTCGGTCCCGCTGAGACAGATCTCGCCCTACGCGGTGAAGGCACTGCTGGCCACCGAGGACCGGCGCTTCTACGAACATCGGGGCATCGACGCATGGCGGACCGCGGGCGCCTTGTGGAACACACTGACCGGCGACACGCAGGGAGGCTCGACCATCACCCAGCAGCTCGCGCGCAACCTCTTCCCTGAAGAGATCGGCAGAAGCCGGACCCTCACTCGCAAGCTCAAGGAAATGGTGACGGCACTGCGTATCGAGCGTATCTACCCCAAGGACCAGATCCTCGAGACCTACCTCAACACGGCTCCGTTCCTCTACAACGTCGTCGGCATCGAGATGGCCGCGCGCACCTACTTCGACAAGTCGGCTGCCGAACTCGGCCCCCTGGAGAGCGCAACGCTGATCGGGATGCTCAAAGGCACTGCCTACTACAACCCGGTGCTGCACCCGGAGCGCGCGCTGAAGCGCCGCAATCTGGTGCTGCAGCAGATGGTGCGCGCGGGGGTGTTGGGCAGCGCGCAGTACGAGGCGCTCCACAGCATGCCGCTTGGAGTGAACTTCAACCGCCAGCAGGACGATCTCGGCACTGCCCCGCATTTTGCGGCGTACATGCGCCGCTGGCTGATCGAGTGGGCCGACGAGCATGACTACAACCTGTATCGCGACGGGCTGGTGATCCGCACCACCATCGACTCGCGGCTGCAGCAGGCCGCCACGCGCGCGGTGCAACGCGAGGCCGAGGCCTTGCAGCACGTCGCCGATGTCGAATGGAGCCAGGCGGCGATGCCCGGTGCCTTCGGCAGCCTCGAGGCCTATGCCGGCATGCGCAAGCGGGCCGAGCCGTTCCGCTACTTCTTCACCTCGCGCCCTGATCTGCTCTCGGACTTCATCCGCGAGTCTCAGGAATACAAGGCCGCACGTCAGGCCGGCGCCGCGGACGAGGACGCGCTGCGCAAGCTGAAGTCCGACGCCCAGTTCATGGCGCGGCTGCGCGCCGACAAGACAAGGCTCCAGGCGGGCTTCTGCGCGATCGATCCGACGACAGGCGAGATCAAGGCCTGGGTCGGCAGCCGCGACTACGAGGACGACAAGTTCGACCATGTGGCACAGGCGGCCCGCCAGCCGGGATCGACCTTCAAGCCCATCGTGTATGGAGCTGCCCTGGAAAGCGGCATCGGACCCGACCGCACCTACCTCGACGCCCCTGTGGAGATCCGTGTCGACGCGCGCACTGTCTGGCGGCCGACCGACATGCACGGCAGCACTGGCCGCATGATGACGCTGCGCGAAGGGCTGGTGTACTCCAAGAACACGATCACAGCGCAGGTGAGCCAGGACGTCGGCGTGCCACGCATCGTGACGCTCGCCCAGAGCATGGGCATCACCCAGAGCAGGCTTGCCCCCGTGCCCTCGCTTGCCCTCGGCACGAGTCCCGTCACCCTTCTCGAGATGGTCGACGTCTACGCCACCATTGCGGCGCAAGGCACACGACGTGAGCCTGTGTTCGTCAGGCGCATCAGCGACCGCAACGGCAAGGTGCTGGCCGAATTTGACGGCGGGTCATCGCGCGCCCTCTCGTCCGACACCGCGGTGGACTTGATCGACATGCTGCGTGGTGTCGTGAACCAGGGCACCGGCACTGCGGTGAAGACGCGCTTCGGCATCGTCGCGGACATCGCGGGCAAGACCGGCACCACGCAGAACAATACCGACGGGTGGTTCATCTTCATGCATCCCAGCCTCGTGGCCGGCGCATGGGTGGGCTTCAATGACCAACGGGTGACGCTGCGCAGCGACTACTGGGGCCAGGGCGGCCACAGCGCGGTCTATCTTGTGGGGGACTTCTTCCGCGAGGTGCTGAAGTCACGACTGGTCGATTCGAAGGCCAGCTTCCCGCCGCCGCGCACGCCGCCGCCATCGCCTCTGCCATCGACCGAGAACTGGGCATCCTCGACGCCCGAAGAGGATCGTACGATCGCCGACGAGGATGCCGCGGGGATGCCGGCGAACGCGTCCTCATCCACACCGCCGACGACCGCTGTCGGCGGCGACGGCAGCCTGATGATCGGTGATGCCCCGGGGATCGAGGCGATGCGGCGCAACCGGGCCCCACCCAAGAGCGCCGAGGAACTTGACGGCATTATTCGCACCCTCGGCCGCAATGCTGCAAGCGGTGAGTCTGCGGCATCGTCGGGCGCGCACAGCGACAGTGCGCCGGCGCCTGCAGCGGACGCGGGAACCGACGCGGCGGGAGCCTCGTCCACGACGCCACCATCGGCTCCACGCGACACGCCGCCCTCTTTGAAATCGCCGCTGCTCGAATCGCCGGGGAAGTCGTCGGTCAATAAGCCGGCCGTCACGGACGAAGCGACTGGAACGGGCTCCACCTCGGCCGAATCGTCCGGCAATGACACGTCGCAGCCGTCCACCGTAACGGGTACTCGCGATGACGCAGCAAGCACCTCGCCGGGTCCCGCCGCCGCAACGGCTCCCTCACAGTGACCAGTTGAGCAACCCCGCCTCGCCCGTCATCACCGCGACGCGCCCGAGGCAGCGGCGTCACCGGCTGTGGGCGGTGGCTGGCTTGCGGCAGAACCGGCCCCGCCGCCTCCCGTCGTTGCATTACCGGCGACGCCGCCGATGGCCGTCCCACCGTTCGCGGGCCCGGTGGACGCGTTAGGACTGCCTTCGCCCGCCACCCCATGGCCTGACCCGCCGCCCGTCACCGATGTTCCAGCTTTTAGCTCGGCTCCCGGTGCTGCCGCAGTGGGCTTGGGTGGCGTGGATGGCTTGCGATCGCATCCCGATGTACTTGCCAACGCGGCAAGGCTCAACGCAATCACGAGCAGGCGCATCACAAACTCCTCGGCCATGTCGGCATTGCCCGCCTCCAGCATTTGGCGTGCCTGAAACATGCTCAAGGTGACGAGGATCTCGTCGCCCGGTCGTTCCGCGGAAGGCTTGCCGGCATTCCTTGTTGGCTATTTGAACTTGCAGAACTTGCGATTTCATATCGTCACTCTCCCGCCTAACGACTCCTTATTCGACGTCGAACAGACTTGTATCCGCGCGCAGCCTGTGCTCGTTCTCCACGCGCCGCGTCAGCCCGATCCGATCGAAGAACTCGAGCACCTGTATCGCTCGTTTGCGTCCCAGGCCGGTCGCGTCGCGGAACAGAGCGGCCTGTACCCCACCGTCACGCTCGCATAGACGGCGGACCAGTGATGCCAGTTCCTCCACGCGGCGCGCGTGGTAATAGAGGTCGCGAACGATGGGGAATGCTTCGCCGCGCTGCCCCATCCGCGCCAGCGTGGCGCGCACCAGCGGCTCGGGCTCCCGGGTGGCGGCCGCGAGGTCACGCACCCATGGTGGATCGAAGCCGCCCGCCAGCATCAACGGCAGCAGCGACCGGGATACCCGCTGCTCCTCCATTGACAGTCTCAGCCCATGCTCAGGTCGATGAAGCCATGCCCCCTCGCGCCGCAGTTCGCCATTGGCCAGCAGCGAAGCCAGCAGCACAGACCACAGCCCCTCGGCGACGCGCGGCAGTGCGACGCGCCGCAAGCGCGCGGCGTCGGGACCGAGTTCGTCGGGGGCCTGCGCATGCAAGCGCTCAAGCGCGGCGATGACCTGTCCGCGCATCGACTGCCATTGCATTTGGCCGACGCACCAGTCTCCCGCCACGAACGCACCCTTCGGTGTTGCAAGCAGCGACGACGGCAATTGACCCTCCGTGCGCCGCCACGTTGCAAGCTCAAGTCCATGAGGCGATACGTCGACCACGGCGCCAAGGCGGGATACAGCGTCCCCTTCGCCGGCCGCAGCGAGCCATGCGAGACGCTGAGGCGTCCGCCGATAGCGGGCGGGCGACAGTGGGTCGAGCACCGTGCCGCCGGCCAAGGTGCGCGTGGCCGCTGCGTCTCTCAGCACCAGCCTGTCGCCGCGCCACGCGCTCACCGGCCTTTGCAGCACCAACTGCACGAGGGCCTGACCACCTGGCTCAACCGCTTCGCCCTCCAGCACCACCACCCGGGCCATCACGTCGGCCGTGCCGTGATGAAGGTGGACGCTCGTTCCGCAACGCAGTCGGGTGTGCTCCTCGTGCCAGAGGGAAATCCGGGCGTCGAGCCTGTCGGTGACCAACCCGATCGCCGGCGTCAACAGCCACTGTCCGCGCTCGAGCGAATCCTTCGAGACGCCCGCGAGCTGGAGCGCGCAGCGATGACCACTGCGGGCGACCGCCACGGGCACATTCTGCGCATGCAAGCCTCGAACGCGCGCCCGCGCTGGCCCGCCGGCGACGGGGAGCAACGAGAGCTCTTCACCCACCCTCACGGACCCGGCGTGTACCGTGCCCGTCGCGATCGTGCCGATGCCCGGCAGCGTGAAAGCGCGGTCGACCGCCAGGCGAAAT